>JALHPX010000006.1:18003-19896 GCA_022842225.1 bacterium | reverse complement strand
GCCGCTTAGCGTTACCTGCGCATTAACCCCCACTCCAAAAACAATCAGCACCCAAGTGCCCAAAAGCTCGCCCGCAAACTCTTTACGCTCTGTTTTCATAGGACTTTCCTAACCCATTTCAGCGATTTTTCCGAGAAGATCGGTATGGATAAACAACTCATGATTCGATTCTTTGTGGGTGCGCTCATTGCGGGCTCGTTTGCGTTCTACCTAGGCAAGCACTACGACCGCCAGTTTGCCGCACCGCTTACAGGCGGCCTTACGCAAAGCCCGTTTGCACCCTTAAAGGCAGGAATTCGTTAGACTCGTAGCGAGTCGAGCTTCTTCACCAGCTGGATGACGACGAGGAAACACACCAGCACGGCCACGCCCTGCCAAAACCCCGTCCCCAGCGCTGGAACCATGGATCCTGCTAGCAGCAGCACGGCAATAACACCCTGGATCACGCCTAGCGTCATAATCGTACGCACACCCATTTTACCGACGTAAAACGCAATCAAGATCGAGAAAAGCGCGATGACGACTAGCCCTGCGCGCACGACTTCACTCTCTACAAACAAGCTCCAATCAAAAGATTCTTTCCAATCTCGCGGTAGCTTCTGGAGTGCTACGAAATCCCCCATGCGGAACACGGCGCTGCTGCGCAACTCGATCTGGCCAATTTCCACTCGCACCAAAGGCACGCCAATATCGGAACGCTTCATGCGACTGAGTTCCTCAATCGCGGCCCAACCATTTTCCACTTCGCCGATTAAGAACCCCGCAGCGGCCACAGGTACTTTGTTCAACGCAATTTCGAACGAGCCGTCGCCATACTCGGCGCGCGCAAAGACTTGCCCGCGCATCACCGAATGATATTCCGGCGGCTTAGTAAAATTAGGAAAGCTCGCCCTATCGCTCTCGGTAAACTGCGTTTTGCGTGTGCCATAACCGCCAAAGGTCATACGCTCTGCTGGCACCACGTACGTGATCATCGACAGGCGATAAGCGTCGCGACTCACCCACGTCTCAAACATCCGCGCTTCTTCGGTGTCCGCTAGGCGAATTAAGATATCTCCCGCCATCGTCCGTACGACGGCAAACGGAGTCGCCTGGGATGCAGTGGCCGAGGCGGAAAACAATCCCAGTGAGAGCAACACCGCAGCAGTCGCAGCAACGGGCTTAGAAAAGAGATCGCGCCAACGTAGCATCAATGGCGACGCCACTCGCGGCTCGCGCAATCGCCAAATCACTCCGTCTGCTAGAAAATGTTGGATTTGAACCGTTGCGATGATCACGCCCTCAGCAAAAAGTAAGGAGTGACCCGAAACGGCCGCCCCAAATCGCGGAAGGAAATAAAACAGCACAACGCCAAGAAACACATTGATCACGTACCACTTAGAGGAAACCCAGAACACTGAAAGCCGACGCGAGATATCTGCAAAGCGCGGGCGCTCAAAAACCATCTTCTCATTCAACTCCATCACCCACGCTATCAACATGTATTGTATCGAGTGAAAAAGCGGAACAAGCGCATTGTATGCCGGGTTGCTAGGTGCCATCACAAACCAAAAGAACAGCGCTACCGAGGGTAAGAGACAAATTAACGGTGCTGATTGCCTAGAAGTCATGCGCCGGCCCAACCAGCTGCCGATCCAGATCAGCCCCGCGATGGTGCAAACAACATACATGGCTTGGGGAATCCACCGCGGCACGCCCAACGGCGGCAATGTGAGCGCGTAATACGGCGGCATGGCTTTGTATTCAGATGCCAGTATAGGTGCCAGGAACGCTGAGAACATGTAGAGGTTGAGCGACCAACTCTGGAGTCCATTCAGAGTCCACCCCGCTCGCTTGGAGTACAGGCGAGTGATGCCAATGGCCTGACCCGTGTAGTGGTAGAGCGACCAAAAC
>JALHPX010000006.1:0-17993 GCA_022842225.1 bacterium | reverse complement strand
CAAAACATCATCAAACGGACCCACAACACCGCCCAAACTTCCGTGTCATAAAAACAAGCCACCGTCGCAAGGACGAGAAGCACTGGCGCAAAGTAAGCCGTAGCGGGATAACTATCTGCGGTCGACTTCCGACTATACAGACGGTAACTCGTTGCCGCGAAGTGTGGCCAATTGAACATAAACTGCAGGAAGCCAACGGCGGCGAAATAGTAATACGTATAGGGAATGGAACTGCCGGCCGTGATCGTAAAAAAATAAACGAGGATCGAAATCCCACCCATGAAGAAAAAATCGACAAGGGGGTGAACTAAATAGAGCCTATCATTTTTTTGTACTGCGCTGGAACTCACTGGGCCTTCTTATTTTGGAAATCCGCTGCGAAGGCCTTTGCACCCAAAGGCTCTCCGGTAGCGAACTCCGTCAGCTCTCGCCAATCCAAAGTCTTCGCCGGTTCTATGACCTTTGTCTTGATAAAACGTCCTGCGTCTTTCCGGCCCACGTATTGAACTTTCGCAGAGTCTTCTTCGTCAAAGACCTCACGCGCGATGGCGTGGTGCACTTGCGAGGCAAAGAGCTGGCCCAGCACGTAATTGTGGTAGTAGGCGGGCGCAGTCACGATATGGATCTTCGAAGCATAGTCGGGAGCGTTTCGGCCCTTAGGCGCCTTCAAGCCCTGGTACTTCTCTACTAAACTCCACCACAATTTATTGAGATTTTGCTTGGGGTTCTCATAAAGCGCTTTTTCAAAACGGAACATCACTTGGCCCCAGCGCGAGAATACGAGCAAGTCGTACTGATTTGCCTTTAAGCCGGCGGCGTTGAACGCATCGGCGTTCTTCACCTTCACACCTAACTTGCCCAGCCAATCGGCACTGAAAGCAAATTTCTGAAACATCATCGCCAAGCCCTCTGTTGTCAGAGTGTGCGAAGCATCTCTCAGCACGTAAGGCACTTCCTTGGGCATGAATTTGCTGCTGTACACCGAGTGGCCCAGCTCGTGGAGCATAGTCGACATCCACTTGTCGGTGGGCACAATATTAGCCAATACGCGCACATCACCCTGCCGATCAATGTCGGTGCAGAAAGCATGTGGGCTCTTGCCCTTCTTCTCATACAGATCACTGCGCGCAATCACGTCATCGATTGGCAGACCAATACCCGCATAGAAGTCGCGCGCTAGTTTCAAGATATCTTGCTTCTCGTATACGTCGTCAAAACGCACGCCCGTCACCGAGGGCGCTTCCTGAAAGAACGGGTCTTCGTAATGCCAGGGCATCAATTCGCCCGGCCGAATCTTAAACCTTTTAGCCAAAGCCTCGTCGATATCGTTCTTAGCTGCGAAGAACGGTCCTTGAGTGAGGGTGTCCAGTTCGTCGAAGATCTTCAGGACTTCTTCCGGCTTCTGCTCGCCGATATGCAGCTGGAATTCGTAGTAATTCGCAAACCCCAATTCCTTTGCCCAGCGATTGCGCAAATCAACTAGCTCCAGCAAATCGGCCACCACCGCTTGCCCTACGGCTTTCGAGGCCTCCCAAATCGCTTTACGCAGCTTGGAGTCGGTAGAGTCCTTGAGGATTTTTGCCACCTCGCTCGCGGAGTATTCCGTGCCCCGAACTTTAGCGCGCGAGCGATTAAACGTTTTCTCGACAGCGCCGCGCTTGGCAGTGATTTTTTTCAGCAACGCCGGATCCACTTGTTTTTCTAAGTAGCGCAGGTGCATGACTTCGATTTCACGCGCCAGCAATTTGTGCCCCTTATCGGGAGTCATTTCAGCAATCGCTTTAAGCTCCTTAAATACAGCTTTGTTGGAAAGTTTTTCGTCGAGCGCATTCTCGGCTGCTTCCAACTTTTTGAAGTCTTCATCCTTGCCCGAGTTATTGGCGGCCCACCAAGCGAGGTTCGCGGCTTTCTCCAACGGCGCAATTTGTGCTTCGTACTGCGCAGTGAATTTCTTCGCCCGCTCTTCAAACGGTGCGGAATAAGAAGCTGAAACAACTCCGGCCACCAAGGCCGCAAAAATAAATGAACGCATGGATTCCCCTTCCAAAACTTGGCATGTGAAGACGGCCTATAATCTCACTTAAAACTCAGCTGACAAGCGTTGCCCGGTTCATGATGCAAGATGTCTTTGCTGCAAGGCATCGAGGGTGTAGACACAAAGCTCATGAGCTCCTTAAAGCGCGACGAATTTCAGTGGGTTTACCCTCCTATCAACCCGTACAACGTCAGCAAACTCAAAGTTTCCGACGTCCACGAACTGTATTACGAAGAATCAGGTAATCCGAAGGGCAAGCCGGTTGTCTTCGTACACGGCGGCCCCGGAGCCGGCACAGACGCAAGCCACCGTCGATTTTTTCATCCGGAAAAATACCGCATCATTCTCTTTGACCAGCGCGGCGCGGGAAAAAGCACCCCCACCGCTAGCTTAGAGGCGAATACGACTTGGGATCTCGTAGAGGATATGGAAAAGCTACGCAAACTTCTGGGCGTAGAACGTTGGCAGGTGTTTGGCGGATCGTGGGGCAGCACGCTGGCGCTCGCTTACGCACAAACGCACCCAGAGCGCGTGACTGAATTAGTTTTGCGTGGAATTTTTCTGGTCCGCAAAAGAGAAATTGATTGGCTCTATCAATTTGGCGCGAGCCAGATCTTTCCAGACGCGTGGGAACCTTATTTCAATAAGATCCCAGCTGCGGAACGCAGCGATCTTTTGACTGCGTATTACAAACGCCTAACCAGCCCGGATAAAAAAACTCAGCTCGAGTTTGCAAAACCGTGGTCTCAGTGGGAAGGTGCCACCAGCAAACTTTTCCCGGACCGCAACATGATAGACAGCTATGGCCGGGATGAGTTTGCCTTAGCGTTTTCACGCATCGAAGCCCACTACTTCTACAATAAAGCCTGGTTCCGATCCGATGAGCAGCTATTGGAAGATGCGCACAAGATTCGCCATATCCCCGGCGTGATTGTGCACGGACGTTACGATGTGGTTTGTCCTATCGACAATGCGTTCGCGTTGAAGAAGGTTTGGCCTGAGGCAGATTTCTTCGTTATCCCAGACGCAGGCCACAGCGCGTTTGAGCCAGGAATTAGCCGCGCTCTGGTTTCCGCGACCGATCGTTTCGCGCATTAGACTTAGCGCTGAAATCAAATTTCAGCTCGCCGTCTTTCTCGTCGACAACAATGCGTCCACCTTTGGCGAGTTTGCCAAACAGAATCTCGTCTACCAACGGCTTCTTCACGTGTTCGTCGATGGCTCGGCCCATCGGGCGGGCGCCGTACATAGGATCGTAGCCCTTACCCAGCAGCCACTTGCGTGCTGCGGGTAGAACTTCGAGCTCGATTTTTTTGGCTTGCAACTGCTCGCCTAGTTCGCGAACAAACTTATCCACGACTTGCAGAATCACCGGCTCGTCCAGGTGGCCGAATGTGATCACAGCATCCAAGCGGTTCAAGAATTCCGGCGAGAAGGAATCTTTAATCACCGATTTAGCGCGAGAGCCCGTGCCTTCTCCGATTCCGATGGCGCGCTTAGCGGCCTCGCGGCCGCCCGCATTCGAAGTCATGACAATGATGGTGTTGCGGAAATTCGTAACCTTACCCGTAGCATCGGTAAGGGTGCCGTTATCCATCACCTGTAAGAGGACGTTGGAGATATCGGGATGCGCTTTTTCGATTTCATCCAAGAGCAGCACGGCGTAAGGGGTACGTCCGATGGCCTCTGTCAAAAGACCACCCTCTTCGTACCCGACGTATCCGGGAGGCGCGCCGACTAAGCGCGCGACGGAATGCTTCTCCATGTATTCGCTCATGTCATAGCGAATTAATTCGGTGCCCAAAATCTTGGCCAGCTGCTTACAGACTTCGGTTTTACCAACGCCCGTAGGACCTGCGAATAAGAAGGAGCCCACAGGCTTATTCGGATTTCCCAAACCTGAGCGAGCCATCTTAATAGCGGAGACCAAGCTCTCAAGCGCCTTGTCCTGTCCAAAGATGACGCCCTTGAGATTTTTCTCCAGGTCCGCCAGTTGCGCGCGATCATTAGCGCTCACGGAATGGGCCGGCACTTTTGATATTGAAGCCACGACGTTTTCGATATCGCGCACTTCAATCGGCAACATCTCCACTGCCTGCGATTTTACTCGCAAGCGAGCAGCGGCTTCGTCAATCACGTCGATTGCTTTATCGGGTAAGGGACGGCCGTGAATATACTTGGCCGAGAGTTCGGCAGCCGCACGTACCGCACCCGTCGAATAACGAGCGTTATGGAATTCTTCATACCGGGACTTCAACCCTTCCAAGATCGAGACTGTTTCCTCGACAGAAGGCTCATTGATATCGACGCGCTGGAATCGTCGCACGAGCGCACGATCTTTTTCCAAATACTGGTGAAATTCTTTGTGAGTCGTAGAACCCAAAACCGTCAGAGAGCGATTTGCCAACGCCGGCTTGAGTAAGTTCGATGCATCCATCGAACCACCGCTCGTGGCACCCGCGCCCACCAACGTATGCACCTCGTCGATAAAGAGAATCGCGCCAGGCTGGCTCTCGACTGCCTTCACCACGGCCTTTAAGCGCTCTTCGAAATCGCCGCGGAACTTAGTGCCCGCAAGCAGTGCGCCCATATCCAAAGAATAGATAACCGCGTTCTCTAATTTCTTAGGAACCTGCTTATTCACCACACGCAAAGCCAGACCATCGGCAATGGCGGTTTTTCCCACGCCAGGATCGCCTACTAGGAGAGGATTATTTTTCGTCCGGCGCGCCAGGATTTGCACCACGCGCTCCAAAACGTCTTCGCGTCCCACGAGCGGATCAATCAAGCCCGCCTGGGCGCGCTCGTTGAGATTCACCGTGAAACTCTTTAGCGGCGAACCCTTGGGCTTTTTCGGTTGCGCAGGATTCTGAATCGGCGAGGCGCTTTCGCTCTCTTCCGTTTCTTCGGGCATGGCTTCCGCAGCAGGCGGCAGCGATGCCGACGGCGTTTCGGGTTGCTCGTAATCTTTGGTCAAACCATGCGAAATATAATTGATAACGTCGAAGCGACTAATACCGTGCTTCTCTAAGAAGAACGTCGCGTGCGAATCCTTCTCACGGAACATCGCAATCAGCACATTGGCACTGCTGACTTCTTCTTTCTCGGCGCTCTGCACTTGAATAGCGGCGCGCTGGATCACGCGGTGGAACGCAATCGTCAGCTCGGGCTTCCAATTAGTGCGAAATTCAGAATTCACCTCGTCGAACACGACCTTCGGCGTCTTCTCATCCAGGAAAACTTTTATTTGAGTGCGCAGCTCGGGAATATTCCCACCGCAGGCGCGTAAGATTTCGGTGGAGAAATCGTTTTGGGTAAAGGCAAAGAGTACGTGCTCGAGCGTTACAAACTCGTGCCCGTTCTCAAATGCATACTTAACCGCGTCATCGAGACTCTTTTTTAATTCGGAGGTAAACATTACTCAGCCTCCATCACGCACTTCAGCGGGAACTGATGCTGACGTGCATAGTTGTTCACTTGGTATGTTTTGGTTTCTGCGACTTCGTAAGTAAAAGTTCCGGCGAGCCCGGCACCCTGGTGGTGCACTTCCAACATCAAGCGGTTCGCATCAGATTCATCTTTGGAAAAAAACCGCACGAGGACATGGACCACAAAGTCCCGTGGCGTAAAGTCATCATTCAGAATGATGACCTTGTACAAAGTGGGTTGCTTCGTCTCTGAATCCGGCCGCACCAATGTTTGGGTGCCAGTGCCTGGAGTCAGGCTTTCGTGATTTTTATCTTTATCGGCCATTTGGCCTCCTATGGGACAGTCCTTGGACCCAAGCAGTGAGACCTACACCTTAAAGATAGTATCTGTTAGGCCCCGAGGCAAATGAAGCCCCTAAGCCATTGAATTTATTTGAAATAATCTTGAGCTGACTACAGGCGTTACGAAATGAGCGATTACGCTAAGGATTCGCTGACTTAGTGCAGTTTGGAGGTTTTTTGCTGGAGATGGTGGACCAGGCGCAAACGCAGGTTCTCTGGCAAGGCCTCCACGGCCTGCTTACAGGCGTCTGTGGGGTTTTTAGACTCCACGCAATGGTAACGCACCCGACTATGGACGAAATCCATCCGGGTATCGGGAATAGTCTGCCAGCTGGTGAGGCCCAGAGCGAAAAGCGTGACCGTCATCCCTACTAATCGCGGGAACACAGTCTCCCAACGACGCACCACAACTTTTTCGTAAAGAATCAAACTCACCCACGAGACGATCGCTAAGATCGCGGCGGGCTTTAAAAGCACGAGCAAGATATCGTCGATAAGTGCAAAGCGAAATTCCGAAGTAGTAGCCGACAGGGAAAGCGAAAACGCGGACGCCAACGCCGCAAAACCGGCGAGGAGCCACGTCGTAGGATCCCAATCCGCCGGGTGAAATTTAGAACTCCCCTCAATGGGGTCATCGCCAAATCGAGCCAAGAGATCATTTAAAAGTCGGCAAGCGGAACGCTTGGCGCGAATACCCCAGAAGCCAAAAGGCTCCACCACCATCGCAGGCGGCAATCGATAGAGGCGCAGTACGCGCGCTAAAGTATCTGCTTCTAACCACGAAGCAACGCGCAAGCGGCCTTCGCGCAGGCGAATTTCGGTGTAGTGCCAAATTCCACCAAGGCCGACTTCCTTGCGGTACACCCGCATGTTCGCTTTAGCAGCAACGAGGCGGTAACGGTGGTCATTGGCCCACTTTTCGACGTAGAGCCACCCCGTCTGCCCCCGAGCGGGGACAAGACGAAACCAGTGCCCATTTTTGTCATAGGCCTCGGAATACTCGACGACTTTCGTCCGTTTTTTGTCCTGATCCTGCATAAAATCGTGCGCGCACGCGGGCCCCAAAGGGCAGCGGCTCTCCAGTGGCTTAAGTAGTGCAAACCCAATGCCGCGGCGCGGTCAGCGTAAGCGCTAAAAATACCGATTAGTGAGTGAATTTCTTCTACTTCCCTAGGAACCAAACGAATGTTCGAACAACTTTTACAGACCCTTACTCTCGATAACTCCTTTCTGATGAAGGGCGATATCGACGCAGGCAGCGGGCATTTACTGCTGCAACTCGGACTAGCGCTGCTCGCCGGCAGTCTCTTTTATATCCGCTCGATCACCGAATGGTTTCGCGGCGATAAAAAAGAAGCTGTAGCTGAAACGTATTCCGAGCCAGCGCCTCGTACAGAGACCGTCGTCGAAATCGCGACTAAAAAGCCCAAAGCCACTAAGGCCAAAGCTCGCAAGACTGCCACGACCACAAAAGCACGTTCGAAAAAGCCAGCGAAGACTTCCACTCGCCGACGCGCCAGCTAGAAGAGTAATTCAAAAAAAAGAGGCTCCCCGTTATGGGCTCCTTAGCGCAAAAAAATTCGCCAGCGGCAACGCCGCTGACTCTGCGCGATCCGGAGGGGATGCTTTTGCGCACCGAGGAAGGTCGTCTACTTTGTTTTGCGCATGCGCGCAAAACCGCGGTCTTAGAAAAAGCTTTGAAAGATGAGCCCCTACTCCGCCGCGCACATTTAGTTCCCACGCGTGCGCTCGGCGACAAAGAAGCCAAAGCGCTTATCAAAAAATTCGCAGAACTCCTTCCCTGGGATGAGAAAGAAGTAGGGTTAGTATTAGAACACGAACCCGTTTTCTTCCCTTCTTATCCCTATGAATGGTGCCAGCCCGCTCTAGTTAAAGCGGGAGTTCTCACTTTGGATTTCGCAGAAGAATCTCTCAAACGCGGATGGGGAATCAGGAACGCCACTCCCTACAACGTGCTCTTTGAAGGCACCCAGCCGGTGTTTGTCGACTGGCTTACCCTGGAATCCCGCTCACCGACCAATCCAACGTGGCTCGCTTTTACCCAATTTGTACGCTGCTTTCTCATCCCGGTGTTGATGGAGAATAAGGGCGGACTGCCGCTGCAATCTTGTTTCACGAATCACCGCGATGGGCTCACTCCAGAAGAGGCTTATGGCTTAGTCCCGATTTGGCAGCGCATGACGCCAAGTTTCTTCCCATTGGTGACCGTGCCCGTGCTTCTCAATCGTCGCCGAAAAAAACGCGGTGACGCCTTTGCCAGTTACTCGACGATAGATGTGCCGCCTAAGCGAGCGGGATTTATTCTGCAGCGGCTATTTTCATTTCTCAAGGATCGCCTGCAACGGCTAAACTCCGCGCCCATTCGTTGGAACAAGTGGGGCTACTATCTTTTGACGGGACGGCCTTACGAACCCGCGACGTGGGAAGCGAAGAGACAGGTACTGGCGGGTTGGCTGGAGAATCTGCGGCCTACGGCTGTCTTGGACATAGGCTGTAACGAAGGTCAGTTTAGCGCGCTTGCAGCGCAGTCGGGCGCGCGGGTTGTCGCGATCGATTCCAATCGCGAAATGGTCCGACGGACCTGGCAACGCGCAGAAGCTTCCAAACTAGATGTCCAGCCCTTGCTCGTCGATATCTGCCGACCCTCACCTGCCTCTGGTTGGAATAATGAAGAGAATTTTTCGTTCTTGGATCGGGCGCGAGGAAAATTTGATTTAGTCGCAGCTCTTTCCCTTACCCACCACGTTTGCCTGAGCGAAGGAATTTCTTACGATCGTTTTTTCGCTCTCGTCGCAGATTTCACCACTAAGTACTTTGTCGTCGAATTCGTGGGGCCGCAAGATCCCGCTTTTCAATGGGCCGCCAAGGGCCGCGCCACCGAAGGATGGGAACAAGGTGCGTTTGCAAAAGCCCTCCAACCTTATTTCCAAATCGTAGAGCAATCGCCTATTCCCCAAACCGACCGCACACTCTACCTATTGCAAAAACGAAAAAAGAAATAGCCTCGCAGTCATTGCGAGCGAAGCCTAGTTTATAGAGGCAAATATCGCTGTAAGATTTGATATTAATCTAACTTCCTGCAGCACCGAAGAACGTTCAAAAAATCGCGTCAACAAAGAAAAGAAAACTTAGAGAAGCGCGTTTAGGCCGACCACTCGTGTCTTGCGGCAGCCGATAATGAAGACCAGCCGGCGGCGTAGGACTTCGTGACCGCTACCTTTGGGGCCCCCAGGGAGACTGACACCTTTTCGTTTAAAGTTCGGGTTAGTCGTTTGTTGTTACTTTTCTGCTACTAGATCTTCCAACGCCGCTCTCAAAGTCTTGAACGTAAACTCTTTGGTAATTTCCGGCTTGCCGACTACGCGCGTACTGTCCAACGCAATTGAGGCCATCTCACCCATCGCCAGTTTCAAAGCAAAAGCCGGCGTCGGCACGATAAAGGGGCGATGCAAGATATTCGCAAGCGTCTCACCAAACTCTCGATTGGTAACAGGATGCTCGCTCACAGCGTTGTAAGTGCCAGCACGCTTTTCATCGAACACCGTTTTGACGACGAGGCTCACGAGATCTTCTTCATGAATCCACGGGATCCATTGATCGCCTCCGCCCACTGGACCAGCCATGCCGGCTTTAAACAGGGGAAGCATTTTTGCCAAAAATCCTCCCTCACGACTGAGTACAACACCGAAGCGAAAGATCACCGAGCGCGCAGCCGGCACTTCGTGCGACGCGATTTCCCAGTCGCGGCAAACATCAGACAAGAAGCCTTCGCCCCTTTTAGATTCTTCGGTGATGATTTCGTCGCCGCGATTGCCGTAGAAACCGACGGCTGATGCGCCGATAAAGAAGCCGACTTTGGTCCCCGCCAAGTGGAGGGCTTCTGCGATTTGGCGAGTTCCCGCCGCGCGGGAATCTAGAATGCGTTTCTTCTGCTCGGCGGTCCAACGACGGCCGGCAATGTTTTCCCCCATCAAATTGATAATGCCCGACACACCTTCTAGGGCTTCGGGCGGGAGCGGATCATAGGGCGCACTCCACGCGACTGCTTTGACAGGCACGGAGAAATGCTTCTCCGATTTATGCACATCCCTGGAAACAACTGTGATTTCAAATCCCTGCTGAACCAGTGTTCCCACCAGTTGCGTGCCCAATAAGCCCGTAGCTCCCGTTACCAAGATGCGCATCTTTCGCTCCTTCAAAGACCGTTAAACTACCTCAAAAAAGCGCTTTTCAAAACGCGAACCGGGCTCTATTGATGAGCCTTCTATCAAAATCGCAATCGAGGGCCCCGTGGCTAACTTTAATCAAGTGAAGAAGTGTTTCTTTTTCCTTTTAGTCGCGCTTGTTTCAAACCTCGCTGGCGCCGATGCTTTTGAGCTTCCACCGTTAGAACAACGGCTCGATTTCAACGCCTGGAAAATCCCAGAACTCAGCGTTCCTCCTTGCCAGCTCGACTTCAACCAGCGTATCGCGCTGGCGAAGCTGGAAGCGCTAGAGCAAGCCAACGAGAAAATCGCGACCGCTATTGCCTCAGGCACTGCCAGTGAGACGTGGCTGGTTGCTGAGGGTTACTTGCAGGTCGGTCCCAAAGAATATGTCCAGACAGAGAAGCGCAAATTTTTCCGCCAATTACTTTTTCCGTTGGCGCACACGGGATTGCTATTTCCCGAGATCGTAAAAGCGCATGCCAATCCCAATAACCGTCAAAAAATCCCCGTCGATATTTCCACTTATCAGGCCGCTATTATTTTTCTTCCGGGAGTGGGCTTTACGGTTTCGCAGTCCGACACCGTGATTGAAATAGCGCAGACTTTTACCAAGGGTCACAATCCCGGGCTTCATCTGCGGGGAGTTCCCCTGCGGGCGGTCGGATTACCAATGGATGTGACGCTCAATGGAATGGCTTCTGCTGCTCCCTATCTCTTTGGATCCAGGCGCGGTTCAATGGCTATGCTCCGTCACGCACATTTGATTTTGCATGTGCTCTACCCTCATTTGAAAATTATCGTCGCAGGAAGAAGCCAAGGTGGCCTGATCTCGTTTGCATATGGACAGACCTATAACGATTTCGGGCTCGTCGCCGCGATTGCTGCTAACCCCACCTACCCGGCCGGCGAAATCTTACGCAAGTCGAATGAGATCCACATTCAGCCAGAGCTGTTAGAGAAGCTGGGAATGGATAAGAATTACCATCCGGCGGGTTTTCGAAGTTATCTCGAGTTTACCGAACGCGATTACGCGCGTGTCCTCACGGATCCAAACAAGATTCCTCTGCTTGGCCTAGTGGCGGAAAAAGATGAGGGCTACCCTCAGCCCGACTACGTCGCAGCTTACCAACAATGGGGGAGCAATCGGCCCGACTCGCGCATTGTTGTCATTGATGCCGAACACCATTTCTGGTCTCGCCCGAGTGGCGCTGGAGAGGCTGCGTTCGATTTTGCACTCGCAGCAAAAGCAAATTTCCTCCATCCGCTTATTTATCCTCAGTGAGTCAAATGCCAGTCGATGGGCTTCTTACCTAAAGTACTGAGGAGCGTATTGGTTTTTGAGAAGGGTTTGCTGCCAAAAAATCCGCGGTGCGCGGAAAGAGGCGATGGGTGAGGACTCTCGACGATTTTGTGCCACGAATTTGTAATTAACGCCTTTTTCTTCCTAGCAGGCGAACCCCAGAGAACAAACACCACCGGATCTTTTCGTTCATTTAAAAGAGAGATCACTCTATCGGTAAATGTCTCCCAGCCGCGGTTCTGATGGGAAAAAGCTTGTGCCCTGCGCACCGTGAGAACGGTATTGAGTAGCAGTACGCCCTGATTCACCCACTCTGACAGCTCGGATTTTGAACGCTCCACTTCGTGACCCAAGTCCGACTGAATCTCTTTAAAAATATTCACGAGACTGGGCGGCTTCGGAGATAGCTCATTGGGCACCGCAAAACACAACCCCACAGCTTGGCCAGGACCGTGATAGGGATCCTGACCCAAAATAACCACCTTCACGTCCGCGTAGTCCACTCCTTGAAGCGCTCTGAGAATTTTTTCGCGCGGCGGAAAAATAGCCTGCCCCTCGCGGTATTCGTTCTTTAGGAACGCAGTGAGCTCCTGGAAATAAGGTTGATTCGCTTCATGCGCTAATTTCTCTCTCCACCCCGGCGGCAAATTATCTGGAAATCGCGCCGCGGCGTGGCAAGCACCCGAAGGACCTTGTCTTTCAGATGAGGAGTTTTGAGTAACTTCGTTGGTGTCCATGAGATAATGCAAAGAAACAAAACCACCGAACACCGTCAACATGCAAACTCCACGATCCAAGCTCACTGGTTTATCGGACGAGGTAATCCAATCGTTACTCACCGCGTGCTGGGTACTCTTTTTGCTCGTAGTGGGGGTTTGGTGGTTGTACCGATTGCGATTGGGCGTCGATGTCAGCGATGAAGCTTGGTATGTGGCGACTACTTACCGGCTCGTCCTAGGTGACCGTCCTTATATCGACGAAATTTTTCTGATGCAGGGATTCTCTCTGCTACTTTTTCCAATTTTTAAATTACTAGGGATCGGTAGCACCACTGAAGGCATTGTGCTGAGTAGTCGCTATCTCTACGCAGCGTTCAATACCAGCGTGGGCATCTGCGTCGCCTACTCGCTGCGCAAGTGGCTCTCTAGGCGCGCGCAAATTACTTTAGTGTTCGCATGGATCTGCTTTCTGCCCTATGGCATTCCCAACCTAAGTTACAACACCTTGGGCCTGGGATTTATTGCGCTAGGATTCTGCGTTTTTCTTGAGCGCCTCATTTATCGTCGACACGTTGCCGCCTGGTACTTGTTTGGCTTGTGCATGGGCGCGGCTCTTCTTGCGCATCCCAGCATGCTTACGGTCTGCGCGGTAGCCGCGTTCAGCGCTGCTTATTTGGAAAAGGATTCAAAAGCGCTCGCTGTGGCGCTCTACTTTCTGGGCGGACTAACCATCGGCATTCTCGCCGTAACGCTCTATTCGATTCCACTTGTACAGCTGAAAGAAAATTACGATCTGACTCTGGCCATGAATACCGCATTCAAAAACCGGCCGGACATGACAAAAGTTTTTAAGGTGATTACAGCAGCGCTCCAGCATGGCCCGGTTGGACTTTCCATTCTACTGATTTCTCTGCGAGCAAAAATTGCACGCAAATATGTTCCACTCGCCTGCTTGTCGCTATTTGTTTTTCTGCTGCCTGTTACCGCGTTGCTCACGCGAAGCCGATGGGGAGGTATGGGAGCTCATGGCGCGACGATTTATATTGGGTTGCTTGCGCCAGCGATCTTTGCCTTGGTCCAAGACCGAAAAACAGCCATGGTATTTCTGATTGGGGGCTGGTTACCCGCTACCGTTGGAGCACTCGCCACGTCGACAACTAGCTATAGCGGCTTATACAGCGCCGGCGCTCCCATGGAGCTTTGTTCGATCTGCACTTTCGCGCTCATGATGTTGTGGTTTGACGAAAATCGCTCTGGAATCCGGGCGCTGTTGCAGCCCCACTTTGCCAAGTTGCCAGTGACGGCACTTCGCGTTTTGCCTTTGCTGCTTTGGATTGGACTTTTCTCCTATCTCACCTCTCGGGAAATTTACTTCGAGGACCCACTTCGCCAACTCACGCAACGAGTGCGTTCCGGACCGTTTCGCGGTTTGCACACGACACCCACAAAAGCCAATTACGTCCACACCGTAGAAGATCTGGTGAAGCCGTACCAACAGCCGCCCGGACGCATTTTGTTCTATCCTACTTTCCCTGCTGGCTACCTCATGACCCGACGAGCACCCGCAATTAACACTACGTGGGGGTGCATGGGGCTTGAGAACTCAGTCTGCGAAAACTACGTAACCAACAAGCATTCTGTCGACGATGTCTGGGTCCGGGTATCGGATCTTTTCCTCAACACACACACCCACCGCCTTCATCGAGTGGAGCATTTTCTCGATCGCTACCTGTCAAAGGAGCGACAAGCTAATGCAGATTTCGAAGTCTTCAAACAAGGTGATTGGAAAGAACCTCAATGAGAAAACAACTTCGCTCGTACTTCCCTTCTCAAAATGTTTTTAGAACGTGGTTCATCCTAACTGGCACCGTGTTCGGCGCAGGGCTGCTTTTACGATTCTGGCATCTTGGCAATGCGCTCTTAGAGCCCCATCCGATTCGACAGACACAAACCGCACTCACGGCGCTTCTTTTTTCCCAAGGCAAAGCCAGCATCTGGGATTACCGCTCACCCTACGACGGGAAGTTGTGGAATTTTGTACATGAGTTCCCGCTTTATCAATGGCTTGTAAGCCTCCCAATGCGGCTTGGTGTGCCCTTCGAGGTTTCTGCGCGTGTCACAACGATTTGTTTCTTCTTCATCGGATTCTATTTTTTCGTGCGACTGGTGGAACGACTTACCAACGAGCGCATGGTGCCTTGGGCGGCACTCGCGTATCTTGCTTCGCCTTTTTGCATTATTTACTCACGCACTTGCCTTGTGGATTTCACGGCACTCGCTTTTCTGCTGGCAAGCTTTGATTTTGCTTTCAAGGCATTGGAAAACAAACGCCGCGGCTTCTATGTGGCTGTCGCTGCAGCCGGTGTGCTGGGCGCTTTGGCCGCAATAATCAAAACCAACCTGTGGTTTAGTCCGATCTTTTTCTTCACTCTCTTTGTCTTGATTAAAGCCGCCCGCAAGGAAATCACGTTACAAAAGGGCTTTTGGGTGGCGGGCCAGGCATTGCTTCAACTCGTGGTGGCAGTCGCCTGGATACGTTGGACAGTTTCGATCCGAGGGCAATCGGGCGCGGTGTTGGGCGCGGATACTCAGGCCTGGATCTTGGGGCCGCTCGACATGCGGTTTCACTGGCATCCCTGGCAGGTAATTTTCAGTACGTGGTTTCGCTCTGTGTGGCATGACTGGATGATTGTGCCTGCGGCGCTGGCGTTTTTATCGCCCTATCGCAACGTTGCCCTGGTGTGCTTGGGCATCACCCTCTTCAGCATTCTTACGACTTTCAATGTGCACGTCGTGCACGATTACTACTTTATCGGCGAGGCACCCTACCTTCTTGCCATCGTCGGTATGGGACTAGGATTTGCGGTAAACACTTTGGCTGACTCGAAAAAAGCGACAAAAAAAAATATCCCCTGGCGGCGCCTTTCGGCGGCAACGCTTTCGCTGGCAACCGTGTTGGTTGTCACCCGCGTTCCCAAGCTGCCAATATATTTCCAGCCTCTCTTTTATGATTATCACAGTCGCCTGTCGGCGGAGAACGAACTCAAAACTCAAACCACGCCAGAAGATTTGGTTTACTGGCAAGGCGGCACGGAGCAATGGGAAGTCCCGCTCTACAGCCAACGCAATGTCTTGCTCTCTCCCTACCTCGCCGGAGCCAAAGACTTACGCCCCACGGTTTACCGCGGGAATAACTATACAGATTTTGCGAAGCTGCTAGCGAATGAATCGGAATGGTGGGTGGATGCCGCTGCAAAGAAATCGGTTTTGGTTCGCGTGGAGGAAAAAGGAAAATTCTTCTACGATCCCAGCAAACAGCTCTGGATGGGCAATGAACCCGATCCCCGCCCGGCAAAGACATCCCAAGCAGCAGCTGGATCCAGTTGGGATACGTGCAATCAAGATAAGTGGATTGAACTAAAGCGCTCGTCGTTTGCGGGAGGGGTTGTTCAACTGACCGCGGGCGAGCGCGTGATGGAATTTCCGTGGAAGCCCTTTGTTCACCTACCGTCGAAATCACGGCTAGGTTGTCACTTCCATTTTGGTTCGGAAACCAGAAGTGCCGCGAGCAGCAAAACCGAAATGTGAAGTTGGTGGCGAAACTCGCCGCTGCGGATCATCTCTTGCAGCTCTGCAAACGTGTAATACTCCAGTTCCACGCCCGCTTCTGTGACCGGTTTCGCAGGCGTCTCAGACACCTCAATGAAATAGGCATACTGAATATTGAGCATTCGTCCGGTGTCGGGAAAGTAAGTTCCCAATGACTGCACCTTGGTAGGAGTGTGGCCGGTTTCCTCTTCGAGCTCTCTTAAGCAAGCAACCTGCGGATCTTCACCATGTTCGATGGTGCCAGCGGGAAGTTCGAGAGTGAATTGTTCGACGGCAGGACGGTACTGACGCACCGTGAGCACTTTCCCGCTTGGAGTGACTGCCACCATGGCGACGTAATCACACTGCTCCAAGGCATAGAAAGCTTGGGGTGGACCACCATTAGCGAGGTCCACCTGCTTCTCCATGAGACGAACCCACGGAGTAGAGAAAACTTCTTTTTTTCCAAGAACAACAGGAATGGACGATTTAAGCTGCGGCCGCTTCGACATGAGATACCTCAGTCGCCGAGCTTACAATCCGAGGGTTAGGTAAGGGAACGATAAACTTGCCGCGGAATCCTTTTGCGGTGAGTTTTGGAATCAGTTCGCTGGCGATGTGCCAAGAGAGCAAGAGCGCGTACGCCGGTTGATCGGTCACCAGCTTAGATTCCTCGAGCACAGGAATCGTCGTACCCGGTACGTACTTGCCAATCTTGTAGCTACCTTGGATCTCCAAGACGCAATCAATAATGCCGTCATCGAGTCCAACATAGTTGATCAAGGTGCTGGCGCGTGAAGGAGCTCCCACAGCGTAGACCTTCTCGCCGCGTTTTTTTATGTCATTCAATAGAGCATGCAGACCGGTTTTAGATTGCACCACTTTGTCGCGGAACCGACGAAGTGAGCCTTCCGAAATCTGAGTCTTCTCTGCATTGAGAACTTGCTGCACCGTCGGACGGACAGTGCGCTTGCCCTTTTTCGCTGCATATACACGAACGCTGCCGCCGTGTGTTGGAATCTTCTTCACATGGATAATTTCCAGCCCGTGTGACTCCAGCAGATACTTCAAGGCCGTTACGGAGTAATAGCGCAGGTGCTCGTGATAGATGGTGTCGTATTGAACGGTTTCCAATAGCGAGACTAGGTAATGCGACTCAGAGATAAAGATGCCGTCGTCTTTCAACATCGAAGCAATTCCTTCGACGATGCTATGGACATCTTCAATATGAGCAAAAACGTTTGCGGCAGTAACGATCGAAGCTTTGCCCTTCTTCGCGACTGCGGCTTTAGCGGCTTTTTTGTTAAAGAAAGCCGTCATTGTATCAATCCCATTTTTGCGAGCAATCTTGCCGGCGTTGGTAGGTTCAATTCCTAAAACCTTATGGCCGCCCAAATGAAAATTCGAAAGCAGCGTGCCGTCGTTCGAGCCCACGTCGACTACCAAGTCTTTTGGCGTGAGTGGGTAGAGCGACATTACTTCGCGATAAAGCTCGGCAAAATTTTCGCGCAGAATCTTGGTTGTGCCGCTGGTGTAAGGGTAGCTGGGCGGAAACAAGATCTCGGGATCCACGACGCAGCCGATTTGAACCAGTTGGCACTTTTCACACTGAAGCATTTCTGCCGGATAAGAGGGCTGCTCTTTTGGCTGCGTGCCAACGGCAGGCATCGTGTTTACGGGGGGAAGGTAGCCCAGAAACAAAATCGATTTGAGGTCTTTGGAATTACAGACCTGACATTTCTCTACCGCTATAGAACCGCCCGTCCCGATGGCCAGATTCTTGGCTTTGTTCGTCGATTTTTTAGCGGTTACTTTTTTGGTTTTCTTAGCGCGTTTCATGCTGCCTTGTCCTTTGCGAGTTCTTTTTGAGAAGATTTTGGGTGTTTGCAGTACCAATCCACAGTTTGTTTCAATCCTGCTTCTAAAGTGAACTTTGGCTGGTAGCCGAGTTTTTGAATCTTGGTAGTGTCTGGGCAACGGCGGGTAGTGCCGCCCTTGAGCAGCGCGCCTGGTTTCACGATAATCTTTTTGCCCATCACGCGTCCGATGGTCTTAGCGAGTGTTTCGATCGTGATCTCTTCCATCGTGCCAACATGGTAAATCTCGTTTGGTCCACCTTTGTCGGCGGCGAGCAAGAATCCCTGGACCATATCGTCGATAAACACAAAAGATCGGGTTTCCTTACCACTGCCTTGAATGGGCAATTCGATGGTATCGCTCTTCCCAGACAATGAATTGATGCGCTCAATAAACTGTGGCACGACATGCTCGTAGCCCATCTTGGGGCCATACACGTTATGAGGACGGACGATGCGGATTTTCTCGACCACGCGCTTGCCATAGTGAACGGCG
>JALHPX010000005.1 GCA_022842225.1 bacterium | reverse complement strand
GTGTTTAGAAAGGGCCTGGGGACAACTATCCCCTATGCAGATTTCGTTCTCCAATCCGGAGACGTTCTGCATCTGATTGGCGATTCCAATTGTCTGGACATGGCCGAGACATTTTTGTTAGGGGGAACAGAACCCGCTACGGCCTAGCGATTAAGCACCGGAAGAGTGAAATAGAACGTGCTGCCTTCCGCAAGAGTGGAATCCAGCCAAATTCTGCCGTCGTGCATCTCGACGATTTTTTTGCAAATCGCTAAGCCAATGCCGTTGCCGCTGTAGCGCTGCTTGTTGTGCGCTCGCTGGAAAATCTGAAAGACGCGGTTCATGTGCCGTACATCAATACCAATGCCGTTATCTTGCACCTGGAAAACCCAGCAATCTTCTTTTCTAAACGCGCTGATGGAGATCTGGCAGGGCACTTCCTCGCGTCGGAATTTTATCGCATTGCCGACCAACTGAATAAAGACTTCATGCAGCGCGGATCGCATGGCGCGCGCCACTGGCAATTGCCCCACGCTGACCACCGCGCCTGATTCCTGCACTAACGGCTGCAGCACTTTGAGCGCATCCTCAACTATGTCGCGTACATCTAACTCTTCCCGCGCAAAATCCGTGGCGCCAATGGTCGAATAGGTCAGCAAGTCCTCGACTAGCCCTTTCATGCGTTTGGAGCCCGCCACTGCAACAGCCAAGAACTCTTTGCCTTCTTTTGACAAAGACTCCTGGTGGCCGATGGATAACAAAGTGAGGTAGCTAGAAACTAAGCGCAGCGGTTCCTTTAGATCGTGTGAAACCGCATAAGCAAACTGCTGTAGATCGGCGTTCGACCCTTCGAGCTGCCGCATATTCGAAGCCAGCGTTTCATTCATCTGACGCAACTTTGCTTCCCCGAGCTTTCTCTCGGTCACATCTTCTGCAAGGCCCTCGTAACAAATCAATTTGCCAGTAGCATCCGTGACCGCACGCGCACTCACGGAAAGCCAAATCACCTGACCATCGCGCCGCTTTGCCTGGAATTCCACCGAGCGGACAAACCCTTTTCGCTTTAACAGTTCCTGCAGCACCGTGCGCTGCGCTGGATTGACATAGAGATGGGTCGCTACGTCTTTGATCTCCGCGATCAATTGCTCCGGAGAATCGTAACCCAACATGCGAGCAAACGCGGGGTTCACCTCTACAAAACGACCCTCGGGTGTATTGATGTAGAAACCTTCCACCGCGTTTTGAAAAATCGTCTGGTACTTGCGCTGCACCTCTGTGTACGCGGCTTCAGCGATCTTCTGAGCGCTCACGTCGACGAGACTGAGCAAGCACCGGGTCTTACCCTGTAGCTGGAGGGGCTGCACCGAGGCGCGCATGTGGAGTAGCTGCCCGTCTTTCTTCCAATACCGACCCAAAAGCGCATCTACGGGACGGCCCAGCATCAAATGAGTCGAGAGATTATCGGCACAAATATCACGAAGAGGTAACTCGGCCAGCTCGGCACGAGTCCACCCAAACAACCGCTCCGCCGCGGCATTTGCATCCAGCACTTTGCCGATTTTGGGATCGACCAGACACATCGGAGTCGGGTTCTTATCAAACAGCACGGAGAACACGTCCTGCCACTGACTCAAGCCCGCCGCCAATTGATTGGCGGGAAGGAGTGACGACTGATCTTTTGAATCAGTTTCCATTTTCACTCCATATCCATGGCTTGAAGGCGACGGCGCCAACCGTTTCAAACTTGCTGTGGGAGGAGAGATTCAAAGTGAAATGCTCGCGCAGGCTTTGGTCATCACCGTGGAATTCCTTACTTGCCGGAAAGTCGATGCGGGCAAAATAGCCAATTTTTTCCACCGCAAATCCAGAGCGCCGCAGCGCTTTGCGCATGCGCGTGATATCAAAGAGATTGATGTACTTAATCTCGCGCAACGTTGGGAACTGGCGGCTTTCATTGTGGATCTGCCATGGCCACTCCAAGTCCTCCGCCATCATTGCTCGGTCCTTCCACAGAGTACGTCTCCAGTTGTCGAGCCCACGCATATAAGGTGTTTGGGCCTCGAGAAAAATCTTCCCTCCAGGCTTGAGCACTCGAAACGCTTCCTTAAGTGCCAAATGGACTTCTTCGGGATTAAGAAAATGTAGGACGCTGCCCATCATTATCGAATCAACAGAATTGTCCGGAAGATTATAGGGCTCCGGAATTCTGCCCACGTGCAGCTTGAGTCGATCGGCCCAGTGCTCCCAGAAATAAACGTCGCTAATGTCCGTAGCGATTTGCTTTGCGCGCGCGGCAAGGGCTGTAAGTTCTTTTTTGGAGTCCACGGCGTGCACTATGTGCCCAGCGCGCAGAGCGGGAATGGTATTGACTCCATACCAAGCGGCCCCCACGTCCATGACATGCGACTGCGGGGGCAATGTCGCATTATGTTCGGCGAAATTGCGGCCAATTAGTCCCGGGTCCGTGGTGGTGAAGCCGTAGGAGACATCACTAATTGCTACCTGCCCCGACAGATCAATATCGCCACCACGGGGGATATGGAGCTTCTTATAGAGCGTGTGCGAGTCGTTCAGGGTGAGCGTTAGTGCGCACCCGATTTCCAGCAGCTTCGCAGTTATAGGTAGAGAAATCACGGCCGCGCATATTACACGCTGCAGCAGACCGGGATCAAGCACCCCCAACCGTCTTTTCGACGATAAAGGCATTGGATTCCGGGGGCTTATCCTGTTTGGAACAATATTATCGACTTAAATCTCCAGGCGGACTTATTACGAAGATTTCTTCCCCGTAGTTTTTGTAAGCGATTGAAACCCGAGCGTTTTTCCCCGCTGGTTATGCGATTTTTCCCTCGACTGTTTTTAGCGGTCGAAAACTACATTTGCGAATGCTTCGTGAAACAGATGTTTGCAAACACCCTAGCGACAAAAAAAATATAAATAACAACGCTTTCGCAAAATCCCTTTTCGAAAAAACTAGTTTTCAAAACCGATTTTTTTTCAGCAGCAGAGATCCTTAGTTGCCAATTGGAAATTTAGACGCGATGGAAGAGATGTTTTTTTGCTCTGTCGTTGGGGGAATTTTGGGAAGGTTAATGGTACATCGAGTTGAAATTCGCATTCCGGTAGCGGCGCAAAGCCGACCCGCTTACAAAAAATGGCTGGCCCATTTTAAAAAGTGTGAGCCCCTATGGGCAGAACAACCTCGTTTAGTGCGCGGCACTTTGCGGATCCCTCTTCTGGTTTACCCCTATTTATTGGGATATGCCCACACCGATTGGCTCGGCACTTGGGACATTCACGCTCTGGAGAAAGTCGGCAAAAAACAACTGCGCTATCTCTTCTCTTCGAGTGAAGCTCCAGCGGAGATCAATCGCCAGGCATGGCATGCTTGGATGAATCTCAATAAGATCCGCACCGGCGAGTTCCTGGAAACTACTTCTCTTTCAACACCAGCGTAGGATGAAGTCCCTCGCTCCTAAGCTTTAGAGCTAGAGGGGCGAATGGTCGACGTTATGCGTTGGGCATTAGGCCGCCAAAATATCCTTACCCGGCGCTCAAAAATTCAGGACAGAGATTCGCAGAATTGTACCGGAACTTGACCCGATAGTCCCTGCTATGAACTCCGCCCAATCCTTGTACCGCTTTGCTGCGAGAGACTATACTTTGTGAATGCTGAAGATTAGCGCCGTCATTCCTTGCTACCAATCCAAGCAACTAAGACAATGCCTTGATGCTATAGAAAAAGGGCTGTTTCATGAAGTTATTGTCGTAGATTCTAGTCCCAATCCTATACTCGGTAGTGGCAAAGAATCCGACGTCTCTTTTCGTTACATCCATAGCAAGACACGCCTGTTGCCCGGGGCGGCCCGCAACCTTGGTGCAAAACTAGCTACGAGTGATTTTCTGCTTTTTGTCGATGCGGATGTCGTCCTTTCGAAATCGACCCAGGCCTACGTCAGAGATCGGATGCACTCAGAAACCACTATCGCTCAATCAAAAGTGGTCGTGGGAATCTATGCCACGAATGATACGGAAGGCGGGGCACTGAATCGATTGAATAATAAAATCATCGAGGAGCGCCTCACCCAATACAATCGTCGCAACGCCATTCGGTACGGCTTGGCCTCCCATATGCTGGTAGATAAGAAGACGTTCGATGCCATTGGCGGATTCAACGAAAGTGCTCCGGTACTAGAAGACATCGGATTCTGTATTTTAGCCCAGGCCCTTGGGCATGAGGTAGCGTTTGAAAACCGCTTTGTTGCTCACCACAAAAAGTTTTTCAATATCAGCTCTCTTCTGGTCGATTACTTTAGGCGAGCCTTTAGTGTCACCAAATATAGCGCCGACCATCCCTTGCTATTCGAGAGAAAAAAAAACCTAATCCCCATCTCTTGGATTCTCTGTTGGACTATGCAGTGGCTGACTGCGATAGCCAGCTTACTGCTTCCGCTGGACTTGGCATTGCAATCTCTCGTCCTTGTTTTGGTGCTGTTCTTGCCCTGCGCTTTATTGGCGCGTTTCTCTCGCAACCTTTCTTTCAAGGAGCGGGCTTACTGGATTACGCTTTGGCCTTGGATGGGGATGGCGTTAGTGGCGGGAACTGTATCTGGAAAATTGGCAGTCCTTTTTAAAAATCTTCAGCAGAAAGTTAAGAGTACTATTCACTCTGTCTCTGTCCTTAAGAAGCTAGCATGGCAAAATGGCCTTCCCGTCAGTTTGATTCATTTCCTGACCGCTCGGTGCAACCTTAGGTGCAAACACTGCTTTTACAAAGAAACTCTGAACGCCCCTTCCACCGGAGAGCTGCCACGGGAAAATCTCACTTCGGTGTTCCAGCAAACGGGAGCTCTAGCTTGGTACTCCGTTGGCGGAGGGGAGCCCTTTTTAAGAACCGATATTTCCGACGTGCTGACCGATGTATCTCACTGGTGCAGGCCATGGATTCTATCCATCCCTTCCAACGGCTGGTACACCCAAAAAACGGTTACAGCCGTCCGCCGGGTTCTAGAAGCATGTCCAGACCAAACTCTACTCCTAAACTTTTCTGTCGACGGCGATGAAAGTACCCATGATCAAGTCCGAGGAAAAGGCTCCTGGGCAAAATTAAAGGAAACCCACCAAAAGTGTATTTCCTTGGCGCGGCTTTATAGGAATCTCCGGCTCGGCGTAATCACCGTAGTAAACCGGGAAAACTACCGCGAGTTTCCCACGTTGATTGACAAAATATTCAGTCAGTTCAACCCGGAGCAAATTTCCGTAAATTTGGAGCGTTTCCCACAGGATCGCGAATTTCGCCACACCCCCCAACTGCTGCAAGCGTATAGAGCGTCTTTACAAAAAGTGAGTGATTTATTTGGCTCTGGAAGAATGGGATTAGACCACTGGACCCGCATTCCCATGCAGTGGAGGGAGATGTTGCAAAAAAAAATCATACTGGCAGTCGCGGAAAAGAATGAGTTTTCCACTCCCTGCAAAGCAGGAACACTCCTGTATGTTATTTGGGAGAATGGCCGGGTAGCGCCCTGCGAAATGCTCGACGTGAATATGGGCAACTCCAATGAGGCCCCACTCCACAGCATTTATCGAAGTCAAACGGCCGCCAAAACTCGAAAACAAATCACTGAGCAAAAATGCAAATGCACGTATGAGTGCGCAGCAACCATGACTGCCCTCAGCTCGCCAAGTTATTGGCTGCGCACTTGGCTGCAGTCACAGACAAAGCTCGGCAGCCCCACGCTGCCGATAGTTCCGCCCAAGGGGCAGGCCACCCTGCTCAATTAGGATGGCTTTTAATTCCCCAGCATTTTTAAAGTTGGGCGAAACCGCAAACCAAAAGTACCACTGACATCTATCGCGAAAACTATCGATCCCTATCCACTCCTTGAACCGCCGCGACGGTGTTTTGCCAAACTGTAGGGGAACCAGAAATGATTCGTAGCCTTGAGTATTCGCAAATTGAAACAGAACTTTGCACTGATTCTCCCAGGTCTTGTCAGTAGGTAGAGCCGTCGCGACGGCCTCCGGAGTCAGTAGATTGAAGTCGCAATTAGAGACCATTAAATCATAGGCGTTCAATTGCAATTCGGACGACTTTATTAGGCGAGGAGCATAGGCTGGAGTGTTTAGGCCCCAAGAATCATCGACATGCCAACCGCTGTAGAATCCGAGATTGCCGGGTTCACTGGTAATTAGTTTCCCTTGAATTGGCGCAATCCGCTTGGCCAAAAGGCAAAGGTTGTTCTGACCAGAGTTCACCAAAGTGAGAAGCCCGCCCGCTGTGAAGTTTGCCGAGAGCGCTATCGAAATGCACAAGAAGATGCTGGCTGCCCGGTTCTGCTTCTGACGGCAAAGCAGCAGCCAAGAGCCGAAAAACAGAGGGGCAAAAAAACGATTCCCTATATTCTGCTCCAGCCGAACCATCGAATAAAAGAACAACGGAAGCCCAAAGAGAAGCAACCAACGAAAAAGCAAATCCCGCTTTCTCTCCGCGAAGCAGATCGCAACTAACGCGGGAACTACGACCAAGGCCGAATAAAATACGGATGCCATCCAAAACCATCCCCATTCAGGGACTCCAGTAGTTTTGACGACGAAAGAAAGAGGAAGCAACTCTCCGAAGTACCACGCACGCCAAAGGAAATAACCAGCGCCAGGCAACACCAGCTGGACAAGGCAACGCCCCGCGGCTTCTCGAAATCGATTTTCCTTCCTATCTAACCAAAGACGGCTGACTACCAAGGGGGTCGCCCAAATCACACCGTCCGGCCGAATGAGACACAATAGTAGAACGGCTGCAAAAAGCCGTCGATCTCGACTGAAATATAAATCACAGCACCAGCAATACACGGCTGAAAAAACTAAAGTACTAAAGCCCTGTAACGCTGAGTAAAGATAAGGAGTTGTGGCGACAGCTACTATCGTCCAAAGACGCCATCCCCCTTTTGGCATTCTCATTACGAGATTCCAGATGGCGAAGCCGGTGAGAATCAAAACAGAATAGTATTCCGGCACGCCAGCCGCATAGGCAGCTGCTATCACCAGCATCCACAAAAAATCCGTAGCCCCTTCAATCGGCACTGTCGCGTTTCCAAAGGTGATAATCCCTCGCGTAGCCAAATTGCGCGCGTACTCAAACAACATCAGCGCATCTTCGTGTAGCCGGCAGTAGTCACTGGGTAAAATGAGAAAGGCTAGAAACAGCAAGGAAAGGCCTATGCCTTGCGCCCGAAACCGATAAAGCAGCTGTACTGCGAGTTGCACGGATCCCCCCAATGACTCCTCCACTTATCGTGAGAGTCACGTGCTTACAAGGGCAGTGCGCCCGCAGATTGACCTATCCTCACGCGATCAGGGGGCAAACTCTCTTCTCCGGTTTCTCTTTCAACGCCAGCGTAGTATTATTGCTAGCTCGATGATTGCACGAAACATTAATTGGATTCGACTCCAGTGGAACCGCAACGCGCTTAAGTGGGCTGCTTCGATGGGCCTCGCTTTTGTTCTGTGCTCTTTTACCTTCGTATTTTGCTCGTTCCTGGCTCTTCAGCTTCAAAGCTGGATGATCGAATAGTCGACTTTAAGCATTAGCCTCAAATCCGCGGCACTCGCTTTGCAATTTATTCCTCGTAAGGAATAAACATGAGCGTAACGCGTCGATTTTACTGGCTAAGTTTTGGTCTGCTGCTGGTTTCTTGTGCAATGGGCTCTTGCGCCCGCAGCGGATTAAATGAACAGACGCGAAACTTCGCGGCTTACCAATCTGCCGTCGCCAAACTTCAAGAAAAGACGGCTGACCTGTCATGCACCGCAGATTCTGACTGCCAGTACTATTCTCATCCCGATCTCTGTCCGGGCGAGTCCGCCGCATACTCATTAAAGAGTATCAGCACCCAAGAGGTGATTTCGCTTGTTTGGGACATTCACGAAGCCGGCACCGGGATTTGCACCATGCAATTCATACCCCCACTGGACGACAACCATTGCGTGAACTCAGTCTGTCAGTTCCAGTCCAAGAGCTCTCCGCTCTAACAAGCTCGAAACCCGACTGTCTAAGATCGATACACCTGTCCAGCCATCTTACGTCTTCGCAAAGAATACACATGCGTAAAGCGCGCATTCAGCGTGCGGCACACCTATTGCTCTAAGGTCGCTTCCGTGAACCGGTGGAATACACCGGTGCGACTGTTTCTAAAGGAGTAGTAGGTTATGAAGTCCAAAATCAGAAATGCGCTCAGCGCACTTACGTTGCTGGCATCCCTGTTCTCGCCCACGACCTCGTTCGCGGGCATGCACTCGGTGAATGTAGCTGTAAACGTTGGCGTTGCTCGTCCTTGCGGAGTGCCTTGCGTTCGGCCCTGCGGCGTTCGCGTCGTGGCAGTCAATCGCTGCTTCGGCGGCCGATGCTTCCGTCCTCGCCGTCAGGTAATTCGCACTCGGACAGTTATCCGCTCACGCGGATGTGGAACGATGGTGTTCCGTAGCCGTACCGTTCGTCGTTGCGTCTAAGACATCGTTTTTCAGACACTGTTTCCAAGACTGACGAGAATACAGCCAGAATACGTCCAGTTCGCAGACGAGAAACACAATGTTCTCGTCCTAGAGTGTTCGTGTTTTCCTTGCAAGGCCAAGTACTTATGGGAGGGGCCGAAGCTCGATGCTTTGGCCCCGCACCTGCACTCTATGCTCTTAGGGGGAAATAGAGTGGAGAGGCTTGTCCGCAAGGGGCTCGTATTCTGTGCCGCCGCTGCTTTGGCAGTGGGGTCAGCTGCTTTGGCGGCGGACAACGGCCAGGAACCCGACCGGTACCTGTTTGATCGCGCCAGCGAAGTCTATCGCGTCTTTGCGGAGGTGCGCCAAGCGCCGATTCGCAAGCCCACTCGCAGTCTCGCGTCCACCTCTCCTATATATAGGTCCGCAAAAAGCACGGGATCGAATTCCGTCGCCTCTCAGATCCAGAGCTCTATTCGGTTAGGAATTGTCTCGCCCGACGACATCCTATTGCCGAATGCGCCATCTCACGGTACCCAAGACTCTTCCAAATGACCCTAAACTAAGTAGTGAAATGGAAGCTCAACTCGTTTTAGAAAACGTGGGAGTTCGACTCCCCAGCCGTACACTTTTTGAAGATGTGAACTGGACCCTTTACGAAGGCATGCGTGTCACGCTGGCCGGACGGAATGGCTCGGGGAAATCCACGCTGCTGAAAATATTGGCCGGCACCGGGGAATCCACTATCGGTACCCGCACCGTCGTGGGCGGCAAGCGCCTGCGTATCGGCATGCTCGATCAGTCACTGCTGGATTCTGCGGTCGTCTCGTTTCAGAGCGAAGGCGGAAAAACCATTTCGCCCGTCAGCTTTTTGGAGAAGAAACTCGCCGAGAGCGCCAAGCTCTATAACGAAGACTGGATGGAAGACAGCCGCGAGTGGGAGATCCGCAAGATCTTAAGCGGCTTGGGTTTTAGCGACGCGTGGATGGAACGCCCCATGGCGGAATTAAGCGGGGGCTGGTTGCTCCGCGTGTTCGTCGCCAAAGCACTTTTAGAAAAGCCCCAAGTCCTCTTATTAGATGAACCGACCAACCATTTGGATTTGAGCTCTATTCAGTGGCTCGAAGAGTTTTTGGAACGCGAGTACAAGGGCAGTTTGGTCCTCATCACCCACGACGTGGCACTGCAAAGACGCGTCACGGACTCGCTGGCCGTGATTCACGGCGGGAAATTCTTCTTTCGTAAGAATCAGTCGGATTATCTCTCTTTTAAGGAGTCGCTTGGCGACGAGAAAATCCACATTGAGAAGCACATCGAAGGTCTCCAGAAGAAAATCGATGAGAACATGGATTTCTTCATGCGATTCCGCGCCAAGGCCAACACCGCCAACCGCGCGCAGAGTAAATTAAAGGCAGCAGAGGCGCTGCAAGAGGAACAGCGGGAATTAAAGGAGCGACTGGCTCGCATCTCGGGTTCGGCATTTGATTTACGATTCAAATTCCGCCACTCCGGAGCCGGCGGTAAATTTCCGCTTGCTGCAGAGGATGTGTGGTTTCGTTATGCCGAACAGGCGCCCTGGATCGTTAAGCAAGTGCGGTTTGATATTGCTCGCGGTCAACGCGTCGCCATCATGGGAGACAATGGCGCGGGTAAAACCACGCTGCTCAACGCCCTTGCCGGGCGACTCAAACTCTCCAAGGGCGAAATCAAGCAGGGCCATGCCGTTCAACTAGGCTACTTCGGACAGCATCAGCTCGACGAACTCGATTTGGAAGGCACCGTTATCGACAACTTGCGCGACCGCGCGCAAGGCGTCAGCCACGAAGAACTGCGCGCCTGGTTAGGAGCATTTGGATTCGGTTCTGACGACGAAATTCAGAAAAAATCCAAGGTTCTAAGCGGCGGTGAACGCGCTCGATTGGCTTTGTTAAGAATTCTAGCGACGAGAATCAATGTCTGCTTACTCGATGAACCTACTAACCATTTGGACATCGAGACCAAGGAACTTTTAAAGAACGCCATCAAAGATTTTGAAGGCACGATTCTAATGGTTTCGCACGATCGGGATTTCGTCAGTGGAGTGGCGGACCGTATTCTCTACATGAGCAACGATCACGAGCTCACCGACCACATCGGCAACCTGGAGAGCTTCTTTGAGAAATACCCGCAATTCGTGCGGCACTTAGAAGGCACCAGAGCCAAGCCGTCTCGCGCGGATACGTCCAATGACGAAGCGAAAGCTGCGGATGTTCCTAAACTCAGTTACGAAGAGCGCAAAGCAATCCGCAACCAGACGCGGTCGGCCGAAAAGAAAATCGCTCAACTGGAAAGCGAAATTGAAAAATTGGCCGCCCAAAAAGACGAACTCCAAAAAAAGGGAGACGCGGGCAAAGAGTTCGATAAAACTCTTTTCGATCAAATCGCCGAATTCGAACGCCAAATAAGTCGTCGCACTACCGAGTGGGAAAAACACACCGCCGACCTAGAAATGCTGAAAGCAAAAGTGGGTAAATCCGACGATTAGGTGTCAGTCTCCCTCGGGGCCCCCAAAGTATCGGTCATATTTGCTAATTCTAGATTGCCTGGGCTTGGGCCTGAGCTTGTGTGGCACGGGCGTGCTTGTGATGTAACTGTCCGCAAGCGGCGGCGATATCTCGGCCGCGGCTCCGCCGATAAGTAGTCGTAAGATTGTTGTCCAACAAGATGCGCTGGAACTTCAGAACGACTTTCTCATCCGGACGTTTGAAATCAACGAACGTGTTTTCGTTGTAAGCGAGCAAATTGATTTTGCAGGGAATGTCTTTTACCAATTCCACCAACCGATAAGCATCTTCCACGCTGTCGTTGATGCCCTTAATCAGCAAGTACTCAAACGTCACCCGATCGCGGTTATTGAATCCAACGGTGCGGCAGGCTTCCATCATCTCTGCCAGCGGGTATTTGCGATTCATGGGCATAATCGACGACCGCTGCTCGTCCGTCGTACCGTGAAGAGAAATCGCCAAGCGGCCTAAGTTGGCGCCCACGAATTCGCGAATCTTGGGAGTAATACCGACAGTCGAAACCGTGATGTGTCGTTTACCGATTTGAGGACCCATTGGGTCTTGGAAAATCTTCAGAGCACGCACGACCGATTCCCAGTTATCAAACGGTTCGCCCATGCCCATCAAAACGATATTGGTCACCGGCGTGGGGAATTTCAAAGTCAGCAACTGATCGACAATCTCCCACGACTCTAAATCGCGGGTGAATTTTTGATACCCCGTGGCGCAAAACGAGCAGGCCATCTTGCAGCCGACTTGGGTGGAAATACACAGCGTGGCGCGGCCTTCCGTAGGAATAAAGACCGCTTCGACTTTGCGGCCATCGTGCAATTGAACGAGGTACTTGGTGGTGCCGTCTTCGGAAGCTTGTTCCTCGGCGACTGAAATTGTGGGGATGTAGCAGGTCTCCGCCAGCGCCTCGCGGAACTTCTTGGCGAGGTCGGTCATGTTGGCGAAATCATTCTCTTTTTTCTGGTTTATCCACAGAAATAGCTGACGGCCGCGGAACTTGGGTTGACCCAGCTCCACCATCAGGTTTTCCATTTCTTCGACCGTACGGCCTTTGAGGTTATGTTTCGCGCTCATCGGCGTGCGTTATACCATACCCCCTGTGATACTGTGATACCTCTGAAGCATGTCACAGACCCCGCTTGAGGCTCGTCTTACTTTATGAACGGGGTAGTCGAGGAGGCCGCGGAAGTGATGGGCAACCTAGGTATAAAAAGCAGCAATACATTGACCAAGTATGTGGAACGGCTTCGTGGCGGGGATCAGACCGCCTTTTTGCCACTCTACGAGAAAACAGCGCCGGGCTTGATGCGCTTTCTCCTGTGGAAAACGGGAGGCGATAAGCCCCTGGCGGAAGATATTTTACAGGATTCTTTTGTGCGATTTCTTTGCTCAGTCGATCGATTGGAAAGCCTGGAGGAAGTCTCCATTCAATCGTACCTGATGCGAATCGTGAAGAACTGCTGGGTAGACAAGGTGGCACGTTCCCCCCACTCAGCGCGTCCTCACGTCCCTGTGGATGCTCTGTTGGATTTGGTCGACCCTGACACGACCAACAGCCAAGAGCGCGCAGTGGAATTGCGAGAGCTTTCGATTGCGATGAAGAGTTTGAATGAAAAGGACTCGCAAATTATCTGGCTGCGCGACGGCTTGGGTTTATCGCATCGGGAAGTTGCAGACGAAGTAGGGATAACGGAACAAGCGTCGAGGCAAGCCTACGTGCGAGCAAAGCGCGCCCTTTTGTCAAAGGTATCGAGTACATTTTTTCCGAATCCAACCGAGGTGGTAGAAGGTTATGTTGTTGAAACGACCTAGCTCGGAAGAGCTTTTTGAATTTATTTCCATTCCTCAGGAACTTTCCTGGTGGAAACGAAACAAGATTGCGCTGCAGATTCGCTTGGATTCCAAGCTGAATGCTCAAGTCGAAAAGCTGCGCGACACTTGGACTTCTTACTTCAAACCCGAACCCGACGTCATGGACTCTGTCATGCGCGTCTACTCCAAGCTCCGGTCCGACGAGACAGTGATCTTAAAGGGCTGGAAGCTTTGCCAAGCGCACGCGGTTGTTCGCCCCAAGCGGGATTTTTCTAGCTGGGGTGTGGTGGGAACTGCCGGAGTGGCTGCCGCTGTTGGCGCCATCGTTCTCTTTACGGGTGAACGCGGACAAGGTGGTTATGAAGCTGCCAATGGTGAAGGCGGTTTGAGAACCGTTCAGATGATGTCCGCACCGATTGAGATGAAGAAAACCAAAGCGCCTCTTGCTCGAATTCGCACCCAGGATCGCAACTCTGTTCAAGTGCAGTATGTACAACCCGAGTTACTTCAAAGCATTGAGTTTGAGACCACGGGAACGCGATGAAACGAGTAAAGCACCTTTCTGCAGCTGTTGGCATTTTGTTAAGCGCAGTGGCGGTTGCCAAGACCGACCCGCAGGAAGGCAAGACTCGCTTCGCATCGACAGTTCAATTAGCACTTCAGGAATCTAGCCCCATTCAAATGAACCGCGCACAGAACGTGGTCATCCAAGAGTTCGAGAGAACACTCAATGCTTCTCCCACTCTGCGCGACGCGCAGATGTCGATTCAGAGAACCGGTAACGAAGTCGTGTTTTCGGTAATGACCGATGAAGATTTGCGCGCGGCCATGCAGCAAGTGGTTACGCACATGATTCAGTCGTTTAATCGTCAGAAATTGCGCATGCGCGGCCGCACGAGTTTCTATCGCACTAGTTTCCCACATCCGATGCAGGGCGAACTTTTTATGACGCTTCACGATCCCGTCAAGCGCACTCTTTATATCGAGGCAGAACAAGCGCCCTTGATTGATTTACTCCAGGAAATGCGACGACAAATGCCGGGCTTTAGCTACATCATCCCGCAGGAGTGCGCGCAGCGCAGAGTGTATTTTACGTTTGGTCATCCTCAGAAAGAAAAACACCCAGACACTTTGGAACTCAAGGCGGCGATGGGTGGAATCGCCGAGATGTTGCGCGTGAAGGTAGAGGACATGGGCGGCGCCTTTGTTTTTGCAGGAGATTGCCAGGGCGCAGATGCCGTTGCTCCCGGCGGCGAACGCCGCATGCGGGAGACAGAAGTGGGCTGGCCTGAGATTATGCCCATGCGATGGCCGGTAGTTCCGTCGCAAATTCAGGAAAGGCCGGCTCGTAATATGCCGGTCGCAGTCGTAGACCCACGCTCTGCGCCGCCATTATTACAAAGCCAGCTTCCTACTCAAGTTTACTTTCCCGTCACCCCGATTGGGTACGAGCGTTAACGAGTTGTTGTCGACGCAGGCACCAAGGCTTGGAGCTCAGCTTCTGATTTAAGCCCCCGCACCTTGTGCGTTTCTAATCCAAATTTTGGCGCCACATTGTCTTTGCGCAAATCAAACACCAACGTCCAAGGAATTCCGTTGCCGTCGTAGCCGAAGTACGTCGCCATTTCTGGATGCTTGTGCTTAGGAATGTGAACGATTTCGACGTTCTTTCGCAAGCGCAGCAAGCGTTTCAAATTACCATGTAACTTTTTGCAAGGGTCGCAAGCAGTGAGATTTCCGATATTGATAATGAGATAGTCCGCGCCGTTATCGCGTGCTTGAGCGAAGTAGCTTTCCACTTCCGCCTGAGTGCCCAATTCGGGAATGACCAAGGTGGGGTCTTCTTCAGGCTTTGCGGTCGCGTAATCGACGAGAACCTTCAAACGATGGGGAACCAAAAAGCGACGGCTTTTGCGAGCTTTGCAAACATAGACGCAGCCATTGTCTGTACACACACCGTTCTCGGCCACCTGCCAACCAGCTGGGTTAGCGACAAAATCCAGCATGTCGGAACGAGTGCCGACTGGAATTTTAGATTCAGAGCTGCCAGGAATCGCAAGCTTATCCAACACACCTAGTGAATTAATATCGTCGACAATCAAGTCGCTTTTCACAGCGGGGTCTGCCTCTGTTTCTGTAATTCCAAAATTAACCTGGAGAGCTTTTAAGGCATCGACGTCTTGGGGAAAACGCTCGATGAGCAAATGGCCTAAATCGCGCAAAAACATTTTGTCGCGCTCAGCGAACTCGCCTTTGCCGTCGACGCTAATCCAACGGGCCGTACCTTTGGAGATGACATAGAACATCCCAGACTCTAGCTGCAAAAAAACCTGCAGGGTTCGCTCAGGTACTTCGTTGTAGAAAACACCGCCACCTTGCGGGCGAAACTGGAGAACGTCCGAGCGAAAAGGCTTGTCGCTTACTTTGTACTCATAAAAATAAATCCCGTTGATGGAGGTGTCAGTGGGCCGGCGCATGATTTGGGAAAGCGTGGCATCGAGAGCGAATGAAGCGGTCGAGAAACCGCAAATCAAAAGAAGAATGAGCCACCCGGCTTTGGGTTGTTTTTGATACATGAAATGTCTCCTGTAGAGTCACGTCTTAGAAGGCTCGGCAGGATTTGGCAATTATTATTGACGCGGTGAGGCCAACTTAATTTTGCCGCCTAGGCGCGGTGGCTGCGGTTTCCGGGGCGGGTCGGAGCAAGTAATCTTCGATCTTATCGACGATAAGACTGATTTTCCGTTGATCTGTCGGGTCCTGTAAATCGTATTTGGTGTTGCGTTGGGCGAGCTCCCAATAAATTTCCATTCGCCCCCAATTGGAGTTGTAGAGACTGTCGCGAATCAGCGGCATATTCCAGATTCGGTCCACTAAGCCCGGAGCGGGCTCGCGCCCACCCAATTCTCGCAGCAACACGAATACTTTGGGACGAATTGCAGGATGTGGCTCGGCCTCGCGATCAGCTGGAACGTAGTGGACTTTTTTCGATGGGAACTCTTTGCGAATCGCCATCGTCATCAAAGAACGTGCTTGCTCGCCGGCAGCGAGTTCGCGGCCTGTTTCTTCGGCTATCGTCTCACTCGTGAACGGAACAAGGAGCGCCAGAATATCGCCGACAGAATACCCCATTAGAATTTCCAAATCGTCGCGCATTTCTTCGTCCCGAATTCGGAAATTCTGCGCCAGTTTCAGTTGGCGCGTCAGTTCGGCGATGCGTTGGGCAATCTCGGCGCGGCCCTCGGTGGTTATATAGGAAGCTTTTACTGCTTCCTTCTCCGCCGCAATTTCGGCCTCGAGTTCGCGGACGATGCGCAGGGCTTCGTCGTCTCGAGACGAATAAAACTTGGTGAGTAGTTGGACAACTTCCAGACTATGGTCGGAATCTATTACGCCCGCATAGCGGCGAGCGTAGATATTCTGCGGGCAATGACTCAGTGGAGTCTGCGCCGCGAACAAATCAGAACCCAATTGCAAAATTAGAAACAGAACCCCAATGAACACCCCAATTTCCCCCTAACCCCTCCTTCTGACTAAACATCCGGTTTTGGGAAAGTCAAAGCCCACCACTCCGCAAAAGATGTCCATCGGGGAACCCAATCGGCCGCGTCTCTCGTCGTCTGATTGGTGCAACGTTTTCCCAATCCCGTTTCTTCGTCGAGAAACTTGAAATCCGCTCCGGTAATGTCGACGAGTTGGCGCCGAGTGAGAGGAGAATCATCGGTGCCCAGGAAAACCCCTTTGAGTTTCTTCTCCATCAGCGAAGCAGTGAGCGAGGCCGCGTCATTGTAATGAATGAGATTCAGCCAGCCATCCCCTCGCGCGGGCGATGAACCGCCGCGAGCATAGACCACTTGCGGCCCTTTGGTTTGCGAATAGAGTCCGGAGAGTCGCAATACAGACCCTCCGCCTTCTTGAAAAACTTTTTCCGCACCTATCAATCTCAGCGCGCGATCCGAAGTGCCTAGCTCTGAAGTCTCGTCTACCCACTCGCCTTTATCGGCGGCATAAACTCCGGTGCTTGAAATAATGCAGGCACACCCCGAGCCGTCCCAAAGCGAAATCGCCCGGCGGGCTTCGCCCTCGTAGTCCAGCGCGAACGAGGGAGGAATCGCCATCACTACATTTGGAAACTGGGAGCGATCGGAGTTGCGGGTGCGGGGAAGAAATCCCTTACCGGCGAGGCGTTCATGTTTGGCGGTCGTGCGCGTCTCGCAAACGATGCGCGCGTCAGGAAAACGTTGGCGCCAAACCAACGATACTCGTTCACCCAATTCGCCGGCTCCGATAGTGAGAAAATCCATTTCCCGCATCCTAAAAGAACCTAGCTGACCACGCACGGAAAAACTGACTAGAACCTCGACAAAACCCACATTAAAAAGCACGGGATTTCAGTAACTTACATGCTCTACGCGCTGGAATGAACCTTGCTACATCTTGTGCAAAGAAAAGCCTTAAAACGTGTTGAAAAGACTCATCATTCTAATTTTTCTGACCGCATCGACTCTCCGCGCGGAGCCGGTGGTCACTGGAGTTCTGCACTCCAATTTTGCCGACATCGCCGATCTTGCTTTGCGAGATGCACTGCAATCCCTACCCCAGGTTGATCAAACCAAATACCCGCAGATCTCGCATTTGTTCGCCAACACAATCGCGCTCACGCAACGTTTGGTGATTCCAGAAGATGGAACACGCCCCATCCGAGTGGTGTTTGTGGACGACATGTCGCCTAATCTTGGCTTTGCTCGCACCACCAAAGGGCCTCATGTGTTGCTCATTCACCTGGGTGCCCTTCAATATTTTAAAGAAGACGGGGAACTCGCCTACACGATTGGCCACGAATTAGAACATTCGCTTTCTCGTCTCAACGAAGAATCACGCGAGCAGCACACAAACTCCAAAAAAGACTTTTGGAAAGCACTGAACGCAGACATGATCAATCGAGTCGCCGAGAACGAAGTCGACGTGAAATCGGTTTTCCGACGCGTTCACAAAAAAGGTTACAGCCCCTACTCGGCTATTCACCTTATCGAACGGATGATTCACTCCGCTGGAGACGCTACCTCAGCGACTCACACCAAACTCTCCAACCGGCGCAACACCATCGAATTAGAACTAGTGGGAATGAGTCGACTGCTCGGGGAGAAAAGGAATCACACACCGCAAACGGACGTCCTCACACCTGCCGTCCAAGAATATTTTGGCTCTCAGGATTTTCTCTCCATGAGAATGGCAGAGGCAAGCAAGGTCTCTAGGGGATTTGACCAGCTGGCAGAAGATTTTGTTTTGGCCGTTAAGGCAGTGGAAACCGCAACGTCGGTCGACGAGCAAAAAGAAAAGCAGCGTATAGCCGACGAAAAACTGGCCGAGTTACAACGTTGGTATAAAAAAAGCGTCGTCCAACTGGACCACCACCTCAATACAATTGCACCCGACCAGACTTTACTCGACGAACAACTCAAACTCAGAGCTGCAGTAGCGCGCGCACTGCGAACCGCCCGGGAAAAATATTTCCCCGACCTGCAAAGCATCCGGAAGTCGCGTCAATTTTCGCTACTCCGAAAAGCGGCGCAACTCGATTTTCGGTCTAAGATCTCCGACCACGGCCAAGGCGGGCCTCTCGAAGACCTTTTGGACGCAATGGATAGGACGGAGCGCGAGTACCAAAAGTTGGGAACGGATGCGGAGGCTCGGTCGCGTAAGATTACCCTCGACAGAAAATCAAAACGCCAGAAAGCGGAGCTCGAGCTGATTCTCAGCGGCTATTCCGACCCACAAAAGGCGCTCGCACTAGCTCGCCAAGCGATGCGGATTTTAGACGATGCCCTGATAGGAGGCATGCTTCCGGTCGAATACAAGCAGGCCCACCAGGAGCTCGCCTTTCTACACAAACACCAGGGACAAGAATCCAAAGCGCGAGAGGATTGGGTTGCGGAAAACAACTCCCGCGCGGCCGATATCTATTTGAATGATCCGCACTTTGATCCACTCGAGCTAATGACGGTATATCAAAGCCTTCCGAAACAAAGGCAACGAGAGGTAATGCCCGTGTTGCTCCCGCGGTACCTAAAAATCCACGAGGAGCGGCTACGGGCGGCTAAGAGCGACGCTGAATATCTGGATATTCACCGGGGGGCATCTCGCATCTTCGCATTTGGCTATTCCACTCAATGGGATCTTCGGGATGAGTTGAACTCGAATCTCGCGACGACAGCCCACGTCCGCGACTATTTTCGAACGCTTATTGCGACTGCACCAAGCGGCGATGCCCTTCAAAAGGTTTTACCTGAAATCTCGACCGATTACTCCCGAGAGAACATACATCGGATAAATATCGGAAGGATGGCAGACTTCGACGACACTCGCGGCGGGCAGGACACGATGATTACCATGAATGCGACGGCCGCGAAGCTTATCTACGACGCTCAAATGATTAAAGACGAGTTAGACCGTAGCTTGCATACCTATCAGGACAAATTCGCTGCAACTCGCTCCAAAAGCCTTCCTGATTTCTTAAGCGTGACAGACCTCCTAATCGATCAGACTGACCGCAGGCTGACGCTTTTGGATCTGGCCGATCAACCAGACTTCCAAGACAGACGCCTGGGAGCTGTAATGAAGGCCGCCGAAGCGGCAACTCCGGAGCACATTCGTCAACAGCTGCCAAATTGGCGCGAGGTTATTCGAGCGGCAACGCACTTGCGCCTGTATAAATTGAAGCAAAAGCTGTCTAAGCAGCAAGTGAGCGAGATTCTCGCTACGTTGGAGAAATCAATCCCCCACTGGCAAGGAGATAGCGAAGTTGCACAATACTTGGGAAAAGCACTGAGTTTAGACGGCTGGGCCGCGTTCCAGAATGGGAAGGACGCGACATTAAAGGATACCTTCCGAATTCCGATCAAACACCCAGAAATATTTGTAAATGGCAAAGGCCCACTCACTAAAGATGATCAAGTTTCACTTAAGGTTCGAAAGGAGCTACTCAGCCAAATTTGGAAAGTAGATAAGGTACGCGATCGGAGGCTAGAAGATATCTACCACCTTTTGAATCTGTCTCTGTCTGGAGACGATGATACTCCCCAGAGACATCTCGGACCTGGTTACTTTGACGAAATTTGGCGAGAACAAAGATCGTCTCCTCAAACGGTGGAAGACTTTACAAACCTTTTCGAGCCCGTATTGCGAAATGCTCCGTCCATAATACCGCAACTAACAATCAACTCGATTACCGAAACATACCGCCTGAGCGATGTCCAAACGATCAACCTAGCAGAGGCGGTTCGGCGGGTTCATTTAAGAGGTCTAAAGTACTCTTCGGAAAAAACCATCAACGATGCGGTTTCACAGGATGCGAAGAAAGTGTTCGCTAAGCGTGGAATCCAAGGACGGCTGTCTGCCTTGCCACCCTTAGAAAGAGCGCGCCACCTTATTTTGACCACCATCAACCGAACGGGCCCGGACTCAGACTCAGAACTAGACGAGGTTCTCAAAGTTGCGGCGGGAGATCCTGGCGCTAAAGCTCTCCTCATGGACCCCAGCATCGTTCAGAACTTCTATTACGAAGTGACGCGGCGGAACTTTGCACTTTGGCAGCTCCAGCAAAAATTTCAGTTGGATTCGATCGAAGCGAGGATGAAAGCGGGACATCAGCCGCCGACCACTCACCAACGTCGGCAGATTGTCAGTGAGATACAGCAGTGGGTGGACAGGCAGTTCCCCCGTAATCAACCGCTAAAGGACACAGTTCTAAACACGATTGAAGATAAAGTTCTATCGTCTCCAGCGGAGTCGCAACAGCTGGCATCCAGCCGATTGACTTTTGCAAACTGGGAACGACTGCCGGAAATCGTGCTGGTCGACCTGCCTGAGATAATCAATGAAAAAATCAAAAGCTCCTTCGATAGAATGCAACTATTGGAATACTTTACAGGGGTAAGAAAAGCTTACCCTCAGTTCATTCAGAAAGCAGAAGCGGCAGCAGCCGCAAGAAAATTACATGGAGAGCTAGTAACCACACCCTCTGAGGTGGTTGCTGATTTGCGGGTGCGATTTGTTTCGTCGCCGGTGCCCGTGAGAACTGCCATGCTTCAGTCGTTACTAGACCAAGACTTCGGTGTTCTATCTGAGGCGGAAACAGAAGTAAGTCTCAAGAAAATGATCTTGGGCAAGAATTACGACAATAAACTGTTCCGAACGCTTTTCGAGACGTACTTGGAATCTCTTCCTAAAGCGGAGCGCAAGCCGGTGTACGGAGCGATCGTTTCTTCTATGGCTGATGCTCCTAAGGGAACTGCTGGCGTTTCGTTGAAAACAGTGCTGGAGGCGATGGGCCCCTTTGGCATTAAGGCCGGCCAGTTCTTACGAACCAGCGGACTCCTCTCCGAAGAAGCAGCCGCCGGTCTCGATGATTTCTTGGATCGTGCGCTGCCACCCGATCGCTCGCGTATTGCTAATGATTTACAACAACGCTTTGGTGAAAATCTCGCTGGCTTTGAACTAATCCGAAACTTAGTGGGCTCTGGATCGATTAACTATGTAGTCAGAGTTGATTTCAAGACTCCTGTAGACGGAGAAAAATCGGCCGTCATCCGAATCCGCCGTCCTAAAATCGAAGGGCAGGTCCACAATGAAAATGAGCTATGGACCAAGGTTGCCGAGAAAATTCGACCTGACGATCCCGAAGTCGCGGAGATTATCGAGGAGGCGCGCGGCCACACTTTTGAAACTCTCAAGGAAGGTGGCACGGAGCTAGATCTATCTATTGAAGTTAAGAATAAACCCGTTGCCGAGCAGGCCTATGCTCGCAAAATAACTAGCGGGGCTGCTCACGGTTTTGAGATCAGTGTGGGACACCCGCTCAAGGGCTTTGAGAAACTCCTCTTACCCAACCAGCAAGCCCAAACGGCGGTGTATCGGTATGTGGATGCCACACCGCTGGATGAAATAACAGACCCCATCCTACGAGCTGCGCTCGCGGAACAGATCGTTGAATCGGAACTAAGGGCTATCTTTGAAAAGGGTGTCTTTGACCCAGATGGGCATCCTGGAAACTGGCTCGTCGATTTAAAGAACAAGCGCCTAGTCCGGATCGACTACGCTCAACTACGCACGTTGGGTGATCACGGTGAATCCTTCCGGAAAGTCTTTAAAGAGTTAGTGTCTACCCGCCCAAACTTCGCGAATCCTGTCGCTGCCCAAGCCCTGGCGGAACTGCTGAAGGCCGAAGGCATATCGACGGCAGACCTGCAAAAAGCGATTCGTCTGGTCGCTCCCAAAGTGCAGTTTTCGAAGGCGCGCATTCCTCAGCAACGGCTGTTTGATCTGCGCCGAGCGCTTCGCCGAGAGCTTGGCGTGAATATTAGCTCCCGAGATGAGCTGCGATCGGGTTTGGCCGCCATTGCGAAAGTGCGTGGCTTTGAAAGATTTTTACCTGCGGGGGACTTTAATATTCTGGTGGCGAAGCACTCGAAGCTGGCGATCGCTAAGCCGCTGCTGTGGATGAAAGCCGTTCGGGATTGGATGAAAGGAGACAAGAGAGTGCCTCCTCCTCGTATCAAACAGAAAAATCCAGAACCGGAACCACTCAGACCAGAAACGCTCAAGGCTCTTAGCGCTCTTTCGGAAGTCTCGGCGCTGGACCCAGCGGCGAGTTTTCGCAACTCTCCTGCTCAGAAAATCTCTGAAAAGCCGGCAGAGGCGGCGCGCGAGGAGAGTGTGTTTAAACTTGAAACCTTAAAATGGTCGCCCTCTTCCCGTGATGAAGTGCGATTGATTACACCCGACGAGTTTGACCGGCTCCCTTTGGGAACGGAGCTTTATACTCTTCGCGGAAATGAAAGACTGATCAAGGGAGTGGATGACTTTGACATGGAGACACGCAATGGAAATACTTTCTATGG
>JALHPX010000004.1:1340-23012 GCA_022842225.1 bacterium | reverse complement strand
TCACCTGCGCACGCGCGATCTTGTCTTCGATTTCCGAAATGCGGCCTTCGATGAAACTTTGTTTTTCGCGAGCAGCATCGTACTCCGCGTTTTCGGACAAATCACCATGGGCACGCGCGGTGGCAATAGCCACAATCACCGCGGGACGCTCCACAGTCTTCAACTGTTTCAGCTCCGCTTCTAGCGTGTCTTTTCCCCGTTGGGTCATGGGCACCGAACTCATAAAATCATTCCTTTCGAAAACTACAAAAAGGCCACCTAAGTAGCACAAATCTCACAACTAAGGTGTGCGATTAGAGACTAACGTTCTTGCAAACAGTGCGTTTCCACGGGCACGCGCATCAGCTCACCGATCGCTCCAACCCCCGCGCGCGCCGCGGCAATTGTCGTAAAGTAGCACAAATTTCGCATCAGAGTAGCTCTTCTGAGCTCATATGCGGCGCCTACTTCAGATACCCCAAGGGCAGAGGTATTGATAACTAGCTGAACTTCCCCGTTTTTTATGTGATCCACGATGTGGGGACGGCCTTCATTAACTTTGTTCACCGTTTCGATTCGGAGCCCATTTTGACTCAAGAAATCCGCTGTTCCCCGCGTTGCGGTCAGGCGGAAACCGAGGCCAATAAGCTCTTGGGCGATGGGGACCAATTCCTTTTTGTCGGCGTTTTTCACGCTTAGGAAAGCGCTGCCACCCTTGGGTAGCTTCACGCCGGCCGCAATCAGGGATTTTCCAAACGCTTCTGGGAAAGTCTTGCCAATGCCCATGACCTCACCGGTCGAACGCATCTCAGGTCCAAGGATAATGTCGGAACCAGGGAACCGCTTAAACGGATAGACCGGGCCTTTGACGTAAAACAGTTTCGATTTCTTATCGATGATGGGGAAATCCGAAAGCATCTTGCCCGTCATCACCTTCATCGCAATTTTTGAAAACGGAATGCCTCTCGCTTTGCTAGAGAACGGCACCGTACGTGAGGCGCGCGGATTGACTTCGAGAATGTAAATGTTCCCGTCTTCAATTGCGTACTGAATATTAATAAAGCCAATCACGTTCAGCTCTAGGGTGATTAACTTGGTTTGGCGCTCGAGTTCATCCAGTGTCGCTTGAGAAAGCGTGAAGCTAGGTAGCGACGAATTGGAGTCGCCGGAATGCACGCCGGCTTCTTCGATCTGCTCCAAGACACCGACGATTTCTACCGTCTTGCCGTCGCTTACAGCATCGACATCCACTTCCACAGCACGGTTTAAGAACCGATCGATCAGCAGTGGAGAGTCTGGCGAAATTTCCACACTGCGATTCATCCAACGTTCGAATTCTCGCGAGGAGTACAGAATCGCCATGCCGCCGCCGCCAAGAACAAACGATGGGCGCACTAAGACTGGGAAACCCAATTGCTCAGCGGCTGCGAGTGCGTCTTCGCGTTCGCTTACCGTGACGCTTTCGGGCTGCATTAATTTGAGACGGTGGCAGAGCGCGCGGAATTTATCGCGGTCTTCCGCCACTTGAATCGCGTCGGCACTGGTGCCGATGATGGGCACCTTGTAGCGGTGCAGAGCGCGGCTCAAATTGAGCGGAGTTTGACCGCCGAAATGCACCACGATACCCCAAGGCTTTTCGCGTTCGATGATATTGAGAATATCTTCCAAGAACAGGGGCTCGAAATAAAGTTTATTGCTGACGTCATAGTCGGTGCTGACCGTCTCCGGATTGCAGTTGACCATGATGCTCTCGAAGCCGTCTTCGCGCAAAGCCATCGAAGCACGCACGCAGCAGTAATCAAATTCAATTCCCTGGCCAATGCGATTAGGGCCGCCGCCCAGGATCATGACCTTTTTGCGATCGGATTCTGGAGAGAGATCGCTCTCACCGTCATAGGTCGAATACATGTAAGGCGTTGCGCTTTGAAATTCAGCGGCGCAAGTATCCACCATTTTATAGGCGGGAAGCACGCCGAGCTGGATGCGCTTGGAGCGGATCTGATCTTCGGATGACCGAGAGAAGTGCGCAATCGCTGCATCGGAGAATCCCATGCGCTTCCAATCGCGCATTTGCGGAGCTTCTATGGCGGCTACGTTACCAGCGACGGCTTCAATCTTCTTCTCCTCTTGGACGAGCTCTAATACTTCGCGCAAGAACCAGGGATCCACGGAGGTGAGCCGATGGACTTCTTCTAGCGAAATACCCTCGCGATAGGCTTGTGCCACCCACAACAGCCGATCCGGCTTGGGCTCAGAGAGATAATTGCGAATACCGTCGATCCAGCTGGTTCCACTTCGCAGGCGCCGCCGTTCGGAGAGAGGATTTAATCCCCACAGTTTGGTTTCCAATGAGCGCAGCGCCTTTTGCAGCGACTCTTGGAAAGTGCGGCCAATGGCCATCACTTCGCCCACTGATTTCATGCTAGGCGAAAGCCGATTATCGGAGCGCGGAAATTTATCAAAAGCAAATCTTGGAATCTTGGTAACGACGTAATCAATTGCCGGCTCGAAGCACGACGGAGTTTTTTTCGTGATGTCGTTGGGCAATTCATCGAGCGTGTAACCAACGGCGAGTTTGGTTGCAATCTTAGCGATGGGAAAGCCGGTGGCTTTGGAAGCAAGCGCCGAACTGCGCGAAACGCGCGGATTCATTTCAATAGCGACGACACGCCCTGTTTGCGGATTCACACCAAACTGCACGTTCGATCCGCCCGTATCCACACCTACCGCACGCAAGATGCGAATCGAGGCATCGCGCATGTATTGATATTCTTTATCCGTCAAAGTCTGTGCGGGAGCGACCGTCACGCTATCGCCGGTATGCACGCCCATCGGATCGATGTTCTCAATCGTACAGACGATGACGCAGTTGTCTTTGCTATCGCGAATGACTTCGAGCTCGTACTCTTTCCATCCTAGTACAGATTCATCGATAAGCACTTCGTGCACAGGGCTGGCTTCGAGACCTTTTGTCACTTCGCCGAGAAAACTTTCGCGGTTAAAAGCGATGGAAGCGCCTGTGCCGCCCAATGTGAAGGACGGGCGGATCACACAAGGAAATCCAACTCGGTCGGCGATTTCTTGGGCCTCGGAAATGTTCCTAGCGTATCCGCATTTAGGGTATTCGACCTTGCACTCGTCCAGAACCTTCATGAACAAGTCGCGCTTCTCTGCCTTTTCGATGGCGTCGATTTTCGCGCCAATCAATTCGACTTTGTACTTCTCTAAGATTCCCGCGTTGTGCAAATCGCGCGCAAGATTCAACGCCGTTTGTCCGCCCACTGTTGGCAGAATCGCGTCTGGGCGCTCTTTGCGGATAATGTCTTCGACGTAAGCCACTTCAAGCGGCTCAATGTAGGTGCGATCCGCGAGCTCGGGATCCGTCATGATCGTGGCGGGATTGCTATTAACGAGAATGACCTCGTAGCCCTCTTCCTTGAGCGCCTTACAGGCCTGACTCCCGGAATAATCAAACTCACAAGCCTGGCCAATTACAATCGGGCCGGAGCCAATCAACATAATCTTTTTTATGTCAGTGCGTTTGGGCATTACATCCTGCTGTTGTCGTCGTAAATCTTATCAATCGGCATCTGCGCATAGATGCGGTGCTTTAAGTACATTCCCACTAAAATCCACAGCCAGCTTTGATACGTGCTGTAGTCCTGCGACTTTCTAAACTGCTTCACCTTGTTCTTAATATACGGATGCACGTCAATCGGGTGATACGACGGACGACGAACAAAACTAAAAGATGCTGCGGTCTCATCGACTGGAATCAAACGGCCCTCGACGATATCGCCCCGGGAGATGCCGAGAAAATCGTTATGGCCCAACTTAGGGGCCCAATAGGATTTATTCGAAAACAGATCCTTTAATTTCATCCCAGATTCTGCAGCTTTTGTGACGGAATAAACACTGCGGTTACTACCGCCAATCACGTGGCGCCATTTGTGCTGCTCTTCTGCGTCCAAAGCTCCTAGCTTCTCAGGCAAATGCTGCTCAAACACGCACCAATCGTAGAAGAAATCCCAAAGATCTTCGACGAGCTCCGTGTTGTCGGGCTGGGTCAAGGTGAGTCTCAGGCGGGTGTGAAAATCCTTTCGCAGTTCCGCCAACTCAGAAGCGTCAACATGGGCAATGATCTTTTGGACTAAGGCTTCAAAGTCCGGATGGATCATTCCGTAATGAGGCTTCTTGGGTTCTTCCATCGTCCGAATCATCGTAAGAAACCCCGCATAAAATTATCAAACAGAGCATCGCCATCATTCGGTCCAGGAGCTGACTCTGGATGGAACTGCACGCTGTAAAAGCCTTCTTTTTCGCTGACCATGCCCTCGACAGTGCCGTCGTTTAGGTTCACGTGGCTGATGGCGTACCCACGGCTTAACAACTCTTTCTCGTCGACAACAAAGCCGTGGTTTTGCGAGGTGATCAAAATATTCCCGGTTAAATTATCGCGCACGGGGTGATTAATGCCGTGGTGGCCGAACTTTAATTTGTAAGTATTTGCGCCGAGTGCGCGGCCCAGAAGCTGGTGGCCCATGCAAATAGCCATTATTGGTTTTTTACCTAGGACGCCCTGGATTTGCTCGACTGCACCCTCGACCCGCGCCGGATCCCCTGGACCATTGGATAAAACAACCGCGGATGGCTTCAGCGCTAAAGCATCTTGATAAGGGAAGTTGTGAGGAACGACCCAGACTTTGAATCCGCGTTTTTCAAAATTGCGCAGAATATTGTATTTCACGCCATAATCGTAAACGACGGCGATGGGGCTTCCCGCTTTGGCATTTTCATTGAAGCACCATTCGGTGCGGCAGCTCACTTCGCTGACGAGTTCTAACCCGTCCATCGAAGGCACTGTCTGCACCATCTTTTTGCCGTAAGCCTGTACATCCGATTTGGCGTCAGCTTTTGGAAAAATAATCGCGCGTTGAGCACCTTCGTCGCGCAAAATCTGTGTAATACGGCGAGTGTCGACTCCTTCGATGCCAGGAACAGAGGATTTGGCGAGATAATCGCTCAAAGTACTGGTAGATCGCCAATTGGAAGGCACTTTGCAGTAACGACGAGCCACGACGCCACTCAAGTACAGGCGGCCGTCACTCTCGACGTCTTCTTCGTTAATGCCGGTGTTGCCGATCTCGGGATACGTCATGACGACGATTTGTCGCGCGTACGAAGGATCGGTGATGATTTCCTGATAGCCGGTCATGCCGGTATTGAAGACCAGCTCTCCACCACGAGCCGAAGGCGAACCAAATCCCCAGCCTTCGAAGCTGTGGCCGTTCTCAAGATAAATTACCGACTCCCACCGGTTCATCTTTTTAATCGCCTCGTCTTTAGAGTGAGTAAGCGACTTTGCCGCCTACTACAGTGCTACGCACGCGCGCTGGCAATTTCCATCCATCAAACGGGGTGTTTTTACCCCGAGAGAGAAATTCAGATTTGTCGACTTGCCAGCTTGCGTTTAAATCCACCAACGTGACATCTCCCGGTCGTCCCACTTCAAGAGATCCACTTTCTATATTCATAATTCGTGCAGGGGCTTCCGTCATCGCGGAAATCACGCGGCGCAGCGTTATTTTCTTCTCCGTGACTAACTTCATATACAGCCCTAGAGCCGTCTCCAAGCCCGAAATTCCAAATTCTGCGTGGTCGTACTCGACCTGCTTATCTTCCACAGGCTGCGGTCGATGATCGCAGGAAAGCGAGTCAATCGTGCCATCGTCCAGCGCTACCAGCAGCGCCTGCACGTCCGCAGCTTCCCGCAGTGGCGGCAAAACCTTCGTATTGGTGTCGTACTTGCCCACCACTTCATCAGTGAGCAGCAAGTGGTGCGGCGTTGTCTCGGCAGTCACCGGCAGGCCACGCTTTTTGGCGCTACGAATGCGGTCAAGTGAACCCGCCGCCGTGATGTGAGCAAAGTGAAGTCGGGCGCCCGTGAGTTCGCAGAGCAGAATGTCTCTGGCGACCATTAATTCTTCGGCGGCCTTGGGAATGCCGCGCAATCCAAACTTGGCAGAATGAAAGCCTTCATTCATCACGCCCTTGCCGCGAAGGTTTGCATCCTCGGCGTGTGAAATCACTAGAAGGTTAAATCGTTTGGCGTAGTCCATCGCTTTACGAAACACGTAGGCATTCATGACCGAATGGGGACTATCGGAAACTGCGCGCACGCCCGCTTCCCACATCGAGCCCATTTCCGCGAGCTCTTCGCCTTTCATCCCGCGCGTGAGAGCACCGATGGGCAGCACCCGCGTGCGGCCATCTTCTTTGACTTTTTGATGAATGAAATAACTGACGAATGCGGAATCATTCACCGGCTCTAAGTCCGCAGTGCAGGCTATCGTCGTAAAACCGCCGCGTGCGGCTGCAGCCGTGCCGGAAGCGATGGTCTCCTTGGAAGTTTTTCCCGGCTCGCCCAATTGCACGTGCAGATCAATGAATCCTGGGCAAACGAGCAATCCCTTGGCTTCCATCACGGGAGTTCCCGCGGGTGCCTCCACTTTGCCAACAGCTGCAATCTTGCCGTCCAGGATTAAGACATCGCTGGCGACCAAATCGAGGTTTTGGCCTGGGTCATAAACACGCCCGTTGCGAATCCAAAGATTAGCCACGCTTGCCTCCCAACACTTCTCCTCCGACGAGAAGATGCAGAACAGCCATGCGAAGCATCACGCCATTAGCAACTTGCGACAGAATCACCGACTGCGGCCCATCGGCTACTTCCGTCGATAACTCCAAACCCCGATTCATTGGACCCGGATGCATGATGAGCGCATCTTTTTCGCAAAGGCCAATCGTGCGTGCATTGAGACCAAAGAACCGCGCGTATTCGCTTTTGGACGGCGCCTGCGCTCCCGCAAAACGTTCGAACTGAATCCTCAAGAGCATGACGACGTCTTGACCTTTCACAGCCTCTTCGAGATTCCAAAAAACTTCGACGCCGAGATTTTCTACTTTAGGTGGCAACAAGGTCGGCGGACCACACACGCGCACCTTTGCACCCATGGTTTGAAGCGCATAAATATTCGAACGAGCCACGCGGCTATGCGCGATATCGCCGATAATGAGAACATTTCGGCCTTCGACCTTCCCCTTGAACTCCTGAATCGTCATCAAGTCCAAAAGTGCTTGCGTGGGATGCTCATGGAATCCATCGCCCGCGTTCACTACAGGGACTTTTAAAATCTGATCAAAGTGATACGGCGTACCGGCAGAGGGATGTCGCAGTACGATGACATCGGGTTTCATCGCCTCCAGCGTGCGAGCGGTATCGAAAAGCGTCTCGCCCTTCTTAGTCGAACTATTCGACGGACTAAAAATCAATGTATTGGCGCCCAGGCGCTTAGCCGCGACTTCAAAGGAGATGCGGGTGCGCGTGCTGTCTTCGAAAAATACCAGGGCTACTGTTTTTCCCTTCAAAGGGGAGTTCTTAAAGACCGTATCGGGGCTCGCGTTTTCGGAAGCTGCTTTAAAGGCAAAGGCGGTTTTTATAATCTTATCGATCTGCCCGCGATCCAAAAGTTCCGCACCGAGTAAGGATTTAATACCGAGAGAATTAGGGGCGGTCAGTGAAGTCATCGATTCTGAGAGAGAGAGCGTAGTGGAAAGCGGGGGTAAAGGCAATGGCGGCGGGCACGACCTTGCACTTTTTACACCGTCCAACTCATTGAAATAATGGAGCTAGTCCACGCGAATAATCTTTTTCTGCAACACCGCAACCCCGTTGCGCTATATCCATCTCACACCAGCCAGGCCAATTGATTTGTCTGGCAAGCTGCGCTATGCAGTGGCGTATCTTTCCAGGGAGTTTTATGTCCGAAATGCGATTAAAAACGGGTCTAGCGGAAATGCTCAAAGGCGGCGTGATCATGGACGTGATCAACCGCGAACAGGCGCTAATTGCGGAGCGGTCCGGCGCCGTAGCGGTAATGGCGTTGGAGCGAGTCCCCTCTGATATTCGTAAAGACGGCGGCGTAGCTCGCATGGCGGCCCCCGAGATTATTTTGGACATCATGGACGCGGTATCGATCCCAGTCATGGCCAAGGCCCGTATCGGCCACTTCTCGGAAGCTGCGGTTCTGGAAGCTCTGGGCGTTGATTATATCGACGAGAGCGAAGTGCTCACTCCAGCCGACGAGCAATACCACATCAACAAGTTTGATTTTAATACGCCCTTCGTCTGCGGCGCGCGCGATTTGGGCGAAGCCCTCCGCCGTATCAGCGAAGGTGCTGCCATGATCCGCACCAAAGGGGAAGCTGGATCGGGAAACATCGTCGAAGCAGTTCGCCACTTGCGCACCATTCGCGCGGCCATACGCAAATTAACGACCATGGGCGAAGAAGAATTGGTAAATGAGTCGAAGCTTTTAGGAGCTCCTCTGCAACTCGTTCAAATCGTCGCCAAGACCGGTAAATTGCCGGTGCCTAATTTCGCAGCGGGCGGCATTGCCACTCCTGCCGACGCCGCTCTTTGCATGCACTTAGGTGCAGAAACCGTCTTTGTCGGCTCGGGCATTTTCAAGTCGAGCGATCCAGAGCGCCTGGCAAATGCAGTTGTCGAAGCCACTGCGAATTACAAAGACCCTCAGATTCTCGCGAAGTGCTGCCGCTCGGTGGGCACGCCGATGAAGGGCTTGGACATCCACAAGCTCGCCCCAGAGGAACGTCTACAAGAACGAGGCTGGTAAGCTTTGAGAATCGGCATTCTGGCGCTTCAAGGAGCCGTCGAACCGCACGCTGAAAAGCTGCGCTCGCGCGGTGCAGAGGTTGTCGAAGTCCGTCTTACGCGCGATCTCGCAGACATTGCGGGAATCATTCTGCCGGGCGGAGAAAGCACGGCCATGATTAAAATCCTCCACAAAAACAAGCTCTGGGAAGACTTGAAGGCTTTTACGGCCACCCGTCCCAGCTGGGGCGTATGCGCGGGCGCTATCTTGCTGGCTAGAAAAGTGACGTCACCGGAGCAAGCGAGCCTCGACGCTATCGACGTCGAAATTGAGCGAAACGCCTTTGGTCGCCAGAAGGATAGCTTTATCGGCGATTTAGTTTCTACGCCTTCTTGGCCCAAAGAGCCGGTGTCTGGCGTTTTTATCCGCGCCCCGCGTATTCGCGCCACCGGTCCCGATGTGCAAGTGCTGCTGAAATGGGGCGATGAGCCAGTGATGGTGCGCTCTGGAAAAACTCTGCTCTCAACCTTTCATCCTGAATTGACGGATGGAACTCAAGTGCACGACTATTTTCTTTCGTTCTGCCAACCCTGAGGTTTCCACAATGATGGACGATCGATTTCCGAAGTGGCTACGCGCTATCGTCGGCTTTTTTAGCTTTCTCTCACTTCCCAATCTTGGCCCCCTTATCTGCGGCCTTGCGGTCCTAGGCTTTATTGGCAGCAACGTTCTCCAGGCTCCCATGGAGCGGTTTGTTTTTGATCCGCAGGCTTTTCTCGCCGGCGAATGGTGGAGACTGTGCGCGTTCCCCACCCAAAGCGATCCCCTCTGGCTGCTGTTCTTCTGCATGTACGTTTATTTTATTTTTCAGATGCTCGAGCAAAACTGGGGCGAAGCGCCTCTTACTTTGTTCACCCTCTTTGCGTACGTCATGGCGCTTATAGCGTCGCTCATCTCTGGCCAATCGCTTGAGATTTGGACCCACGTTTTGGAAAACATCAGCTTAGCCTTTGGAACGCTTTTCCCTGAGATGGAGCTACTGCTGTTCTTTGTCCTGCCGGTGAAAGCGAAATACCTGGCGCTTTTCGCGGGGCTTGTCTTTCTTTGGCAGTTTGTCACCGGAAGCGATAGCCAGCGCCTAGTGCTGTTCTTAGTGCTGCTGCCTTACTTTGTATTCTTTGGACCGGTGCTCTTTAAGAACCTGCGAATGAAGTGGAAAGTGTCTCGCAACCGCCGTCGCTTTGACGATAAATAGGATTCGGCAGTAACTGCGCTTAGGTTGATTTCTTTTTGCGCTTGCTGCGGATTTTCTTGGCCTGTTTGTATTTGCGGTAACTGTGCAAGAGGAAACCCAGAACTGCGATTAGGACAATCGCCGTAAACGCAGTTTTGATGTCTTTCATGCTCTTAAGAATGCGCGAGATTTCATTACCCAGCGTATGCCCTAGCAGCCAGCCCAAGAAAATCCAGAGCGGTACGCTGAGTAGCGCCGCGATCCCGTCTAAGAGGATAAAGCGGGAATATTTCATCTTCATCGCGCCGGCCATAAAGAACACCACAGCGCGAAGCCCCGCTACGAAGCGAGCAAAGAAAACCAGCTTGTCGCCGTATTTTCTGAAATAGGCGCGCGTGCGGCGCACTTTTTCAGGCGGAAATAAGAAAGCCGTGCGATTGCCCTGGAGGATCTGAGTGCCGATGCGGCGGCCAATGAAAAACAGCATCGTATCGCCGGCCAAGACACCAAACATGGTGATGGCCAGGGCCGGGACCCATTGCATGGTGCCTTCCCAAATCAAGTAACCAGAGGCGATAAGCGGAACATCTTCTGGGAGAGGGAAACCCAAGCCGCACGCCAGCAGCACGGCAAAAACCACCATGTACGCGCTGTGGGCTGAAAGCTCCGTTATGCGGAGGAACCATTTCTCCATTTAAAAGATTTCCATATGAGACTGGCTACTTTACCTGATGGGTGCGTTAGGACAAGGATTTTGGTATGTGTGGACCGTGCCTGAAAAGACTCCTAAGAAAAGTAAGAGTAAAAAGGCTCCAAAAAAGCCCGACACTCCCGCTTTAGAAGCGGTCGAAGCCGAGGTACTGCCCTCGGACTTTGAAGACTTAACCGATGTAGAAGCCACGGCAAAACCCGTTGGCGAGAAGACTCCGAAAAAACTAGTCCGAAAAGCCGTCGGAGTATCGAAGAAGCCTTCGACCTCCCTCACCCAAACCGATCCCATCCTGCAGGCGTATCTGCGCGAAGTGCAGCGCTACCCGCTCTTAAGCAGGGAGGAAGAGCGCGCCACTGCCGAAGAATTTCAGAAGACCGGCAGTCGAGAAGCCCTGCAGAAATTAGTGACAAGCAATTTGCGATTCGTCGTCAAAATCGCCTTTGAGTATATCCACTACCGCATGAAGCTTTTGGATCTCATCCAAGAAGGCAATATGGGCCTCGTCAAAGCGGTAAAGGAATTTAATCCCTACAAGGACGTCCGCCTGACGACTTACGCCGTGTGGTGGATTCGCAGCTACATCCAAGATGCGATTCTAAAGAACCACTCGCTGGTAAAGCTCGGCACCACCCAGGCGCAAAAGAAACTTTTCTATCGACTGCGCTCGGAACAAAAAAAGCTCGAGCAAATGGGCATGACTCCGTCGGAGAAGGTAAAACTCCTCGCCGCCAAGTTAGATGTCCGCGAAAAAGACGTAGAAGAAATGGATCAGCGCCTTGGCGCTTCGGAGCTGTCTCTCAATGCGCCAGTGCACGAAGGCGAAACCAAAGACAACATGCAACTCCTGGCGGACCACTCCATGCAGGTCGACGACTCGCTGGCCGACAGCGAGCAAAAGGAACTCTTCCACCGAGTGCTCACCGGATTTGCTGAAACATTGGAAGGCCGCGATAAGGCGATTTTCGAAGACCGCTTGATCTCTGAAACTCCGGCCACCTTGCAGGAAATTGGCGATCGCTACGGCATTACTAAAGAACGCGCTCGCCAGTTAGAAGAAGCTATAAAGAAGCGCCTCAAGGAGTACACAGAGGCGCACTACCCCGACTTTCAACTTCTCGCCGATAAATAGAACCCTAAGCTAAAAAGGGATACCGATAGTCTGTGGGCGGCGCATACGTTTCCGAAACGGTGCGCATCGATGTCCATCGCAGCAGATTGTAAATACTACCTGCTTTATCGTTGGTCCCAGAAGCTCGAGATCCGCCAAAGGGCTGCTGACCCACCACGGCGCCCGTAGGCTTGTTGTTGATGTAGAAATTGCCCGCCGCGTGCTCAAGTGTTTTGGAGGCCTTGATAATGGCGTTTCTATCTTGAGAGATAATCGAGCCGGTAAGCGCATAAGGCGAAGTACTATCGCAAATCTTAAGCGTGTCTTCGAAGCGATTGTCGTCGTAGACATAGAAACTCAGCACAGGCCCAAAGATCTCTTCGCACAGCGTCCGGTAGGCCGGGTCAGTGGATTCAATTAGCGTCGGCAGAATGAAATAGCCCGAAGCATCTTTACTCTTTCCGCCACACAGAACTTTGGCAGAGGCATCCTTGCGCGCTTGCTCTATATAGCCAGAAATATTCTCGTACGAGCTCTCGTCGATCACGGCGCCCATGAAATTGCGAAAATCGGCGACATCGCCCTGCTTGATAGTCGCAATTTCAGAAAGCAGGCGCTCACGGAACTGAGGTGCCAAACTCTTTGGAATATACGCGCGCGAAGCCGCAGAACACTTTTGGCCTTGGTATTCAAAAGCGCCCCTCAAGCAAGAGGTGACGAGTACGTCGATATCTGCCGAGGGGTGAGCAAAGACAAAATCCTTACCGCCTGTTTCACCGACGATACGCGGGTAGTTCTTATACTTGGCGATGTTTTGTCCAACAGTGCTCCACATTTGCTGGAACACGCCGGTGCTTCCCGTAAAATGGATGCCTGCCAAATCGGTGTGGGCTAAGGCAGCTCCACCCACGGCTGCGCCACTTCCCGGCACAAACTGAATCACTCCATCGGGCAGTCCGGCTTCTTTGAGCAGCTCCATGATGAAATATCCCGATAACAAAGCTGTAGTGGCGGGCTTCCAGAGCACTACATTGCCCATTAAAGCCGCGCTCGTTGGCAGATTGCCGGCAATCGCAGTGAAGTTAAATGGCGTCACCGCAAAGACAAAGCCCTCTAAAGCGCGGTACTCGATGCGATTGCTCTGCGCACCCGTCGACAAAGGCTGAACTGAATAGATCTCCTCTTGAAAGACAGTATTGAAACGTAAGAAATCAATCAGCTCGCAAGCCGAATCGATTTCAGCCTGGTGACAGGTCTTGCTTTGCCCCAGCATCGTGGCGGCATTGAGCTTGCAGCGATATTTAGTCGTTAAGAGTTCGGCGGCTTTGAGAAAGACGGCAGCGCGATCTTCATAGCGAGTGTCCGACCAACCCCGCCACGCAGCTTTGGCACCTTCAATGGCGCGCGCGATTTCAGAAGGCCCGGCCATGTGGCACTTCGCTAGCAACAGGTCCGTTTTGTGCGGTGCGCGAACTTCGACTATTTTCCCAGTGTGGCAAACCTTGCCGTTAATAACGGGACCGATTTCCAAAACTGTCGACGACAACTTCGCCAGTTCCGCTTTGAGCGCCCGGGTCTCGTTCGAGTTTGGAAGATAATCCAAAACTGGTTCGTTCTTCGGTATCGGAAAATCCATTATGGAATTATTCATGGAAGGTGCGCCTGGCTAAAAAGAAAATAGCGGGTAGGAACTCCTACCCGCCTCAAACTTAGAATATATCTAACAAAGACGCCGGTAAAAACCGCCGTGCAGAAAAAATAACGGCTAGCGCTTACTTCTTCTTACGAGCAGCTTTCTTCGCCTTCTTCTTACGGCCTTTGCGGGACATTTTCGCCATGGAAACATCGCCCGCTTTATCGATAAAATACAAGTATCCGGAGACTCGTTTCACTGCGGTTTTTGCCACAGTCTGAGGCTTCGTCTTGGAAGGTTTACGACCCCGGCCCATTTTGGCGCGAGATACGTTGCCCTTTTTGTCCAAGTAATAGAGCCAACCTTCTTCTTTTTTAACGCCGACTTTTGCTACTTTGGATGCCATTATTTCCTCCGCTTTTCGGTAACATATACCGTATTTAACGCTGATTTCCTACACGTCTTTATCGTCGATTCGGTAGGTCGTCCAGATTAAACCGTTTGTGAAAACTTCTTTCCTTCAGAAACATTCAAGTACGCATCAAACACCATGGCCACATTGCGAATAAAAAGCCTTCCTGTCTGAGTAACTAGGAAGCCTTCGGGGCATGGAGTGAGGATTCCATCGTCTACAAAAGGGCTCAATGCTTTTAATTCGTGTGGATAACGCGCTTCGAGCGACTCACCAAATTCAGATTCAAATTCTTTTGAAAACAGACGGAACTGACACATTAATGACTGAATAATCCATTTCCGACGCTCATCCTCGTCGCTTAAAAGCATTCCTCTGGCCGTAGCAAGACCCGTTCCCTCGAGAGTTTTCTCGTAGTCAGATGCTTTTTTTGTGTTTTGGAAGAACCCGCCTGAGATTTCGCCAATGGCCGACGCGCCGATTCCTAAAAGATTCTTCCCGCGACGGACGGTGTAGCCCATAAAATTTCGATAGAGCATGCCATTCTCGACGGCTTTGGCTAATTCGTCGTCAGCTTTAGCAAAGTGATCCATCCCGATAGCAACGTAACCCGCTTTTTCTAACGCTTCATAAGCCAGTAAGAAGATTTCCACCCGCTCTTCGGGCGAGGGCATGGGGTGTTTCTCCAGAATTGCCTGGTGCTTTAGTAGCGACGGGAGACGGGCGTAATTATAGAGGGCGATTCTATCCGGGCCAATTTGAACCAGTGCTTCGAGCGTTCGTCGGAAAGTATCGACGGACTGCAGTGGCAGCCCATAGATCAAATCAAAGTTAATCCCTCTAAAGCCTAGGGACCGCGCTTTTTCGAGCATGCTAGCCGTCATGGCCTCGGGCTGCACGCGGTTGATGACTCTTTGCACCTCAGGATTGAAATCCTGAACGCCGAGACTTACTCGATTAAAGCCCAAGGCGCGGAGCAATTCTAATTGCTCGTTTGTCGTCACACGCGGATCAATTTCGATGCTTACTTCTGCGGTATCTAAGATATCAAAGCTCTTAGTGATGCCTTCATACAGCGATCGGATTTCACCCAGAGTGAGAAACGTGGGAGTGCCACCGCCCCAACTGATTTGGCCAAGCTTGCGCTTCTGACCAAAAAGGTCGGCAACTAATGCGATCTCGCGCTTGAGCGCTTCGACGTATCGAGCGCTCCGACTGTGATCATGGGTAATTTGGATATTGCCGCCGCAGTAATAACAAAGCGACTCGCAGAAAGGGATGTGAACATACATGCCCAAGGGTTCATCGTCGGGTAAGGGCTTAGCGAGAGTTTTAGCGTATTCGGCCGGGCCAATCACTTCTGCCCACTGGGGTGCCGTCGGATAGGAAGTATAGCGGGGACCGGGACCGGCGTATTTGCGAATGAGAGCCGCTAGTTCCATGGCGTCTTCGCCTGCTCCAAGAAAATTTTTACGTTCTCGATGGGGGTTTTTGGCAGAATTCCATGGCCCAGATTTAAAATCACGGGACGTTGAATCGAGCGCGCTTGCTTCCAGAGATCAAGCGATTCGCGGCGAACCGACGCTTCATCCGTCAACAAAACGCGCGGGGACAAGTTACCCTGAAGCGCGACTTTGCCGCCAAATACCCGATCGCATTCGGTCAAGGAAAGCAAACTATCGACGCTAATCAGATCCACGCCCAACTCAGGCAAGAGGTCCGACAAGTGATTGGCATTTTTTGTATAAAAAGCCACGCGACCACCCTTGGCCTTCACGTCGCTGACCAGAGTCTTTAAGATCGGCGCGTAATGGTTCTTAAAAAACCAGCGGGGCACTAGTGCAAGCCAAGTATCAAAGACCTGCACCAGGTCGGCGCCTGCCTCAATCTGTCCCTGGAGATAGCGCGAGCTCGCGCCGGAAAGCAGAGCCAAACTCTCGGCGAGCGACGCTGGGTCGCGGTACATCCAGCGCTGCATTTCCTCAAAATCGCGCGTAGGCTCGATTTCTGTCAGATAGCAGGCGACGGTCCACGGCGCCCCACAAAAACCCAACAGGGCCTTCTCAGCGGGCAATTGACGACGCAAAATGCTCAAGGCCTCGCCGACATAACCGGTGTGGCGAGTGGGATTAAAATCTTCAAAGGCACGGAAATCGCGCACGGACTGCAAAGGCTGAACCGCAACAGGGCCCACGCTCTCACGCATTTCAATCGGCATACCCAAGCCATACGGTAGCGTTAAGATATCAGAAAAAAGAATCGCTGCGTCGACATCGAGCTGCTCGACGGGTTGCATAGTCACGTCGACGGTGACCTGCGGCAGAGTCACCATTTCCCAAAAACTATGTTGCTTGCGAACTTCGCGATACGACGCGAGGTATCTTCCAGCTTGGCGCATCATCCAAACTGGAAAGCGATTCTCGTTTTCACCGTCTAAGTGTCGAATTAAAAATGGCTTCATTGGCAGGTAAACTTATAGCCCATCCCTCGGACAGATTGAATATATTTCGGCTGCGCCGGATCGGGCTCCAGAAGTTTGCGGAGCTTTACAACGAGATTGTCCACCGTTCTTGACGACGGGAAAAGCTGCATTCCCCATAGTTCATTAAGAATCTCATCGCGCGTCACAACCCGTCCTTCTCGCTCAATTAAAAGCTTGAGCAGTCGACATTCCTTCTGCGTGAGCGCAGTGACGTGCCCCAATACGTTCACTTCGTAACGCTCGAAATCGACGGCACGTCCGTCCCAATTGAAACTTTGCGACGAGTGGCGGCCCGTGACTTGAACTGCGGCCGAGAGCCGCGAACGCTTCAGCAGCGACTCTACTCGCAGGCACAGCTCCTCCATCTCAAAAGGCTTATTGAGATAGTCGTCGGCACCCCAGCGCAAGCCATCGATGCGATCGCTGGCTTCTGAAAGTGCAGAGAGAATGAGAATCGGAACATTAGACTTTTCTCGCAGGCGACGACAAAGCTCACTGCCATCGATCTTCCCTGGCAGCATGCGGTCGACAATATACAAATCGCGTTCTGACTGCTGAAACTCGCTCCACGCTAAATCCGCGGTTTCAAAGCCGCTGACTTCGTATCCCAACTGCGACAAGCGTTTGCCAATATGTCGACGGATGGCTTCGTCATCTTCCACAACCGCAATACGCGCCATCATACGGGCACCGCCGGTAGAACCATCTCAAAGCACGCTCCCTCGTCGGAAGAATCAGACAAGCGCAGAGAGCCGTGATGCGCCTCGGCCGTTTTGCGGGCGATGTAAAGTCCCAGGCCGGTGCCACTCACTGCACCCGAGCGTGTGCCGCGCGAGAACTTCTCAAAAATAACCTGACGCTCAGACGACGGGATGCCGGGACCATTATCCCGAATGCGCAGAACCCAGTTTGGATTTTTGATTCCAGATTCCGACACGAGATCCATCCATACTTTTGGGTTGCCAGACGGATTGTGTAAAATCGAATTCTCTATGAGGCACTGAACAGAAGTTGCAAGACCGGTGCTATCGCCCCGGACATCGGCTTCTGCCGGCAGTGAAAAGATAATCTCTGCACGGTGGCTTTTTAAGAAGGGCGAAAGACGCTTGAGCACGGATTCAATCACTTCGACGAGATTAACGGGCTGCAGTGCCAATGATTCGCGCTCGGTGCGGTTCAGAGTCAGCATGCGCTCGAAGCCGCTAATGAGACGGCGTACTTCTTCTAAAGCCCCCTCTACTTCGACCCTCAATTCCGATGCGGGTGCCAGCTGATCGCGCACGTCTTCTAAACGCAATTTGAGAGCCGTTAGCGGAGTCTTGGAATCATGGGAAACTGCCTGAATAAAGCTCTTCTCCAAACTCCGCGACCGCTCTTCGCGTCGCAGCGCTCGATAAAGCAAGTACAACGCCCATACTGTCAGCAGCGCAAAGAAACTCGATTCCGAGATAAACATCACGCGCCGGCGCGCGGCTTGATCGGCAATCAATTGCAAAGTGGATTGCGCAACTGGGTGCCCCTCTAATTGAGCGGCAAGGCGCAAGTTGTCGGTACGCAGGGAGGCAATCGTCGAAACTTCTTCTAAGAAGTTAAACGCCCACCAGCCCACCTGCGCCAAGATCAGAAAGCTGACGGCAACAAAAAAGAGAGCGTAGTAGCGGCTCTTCAGAGAACGCATCGAGACAACTTCTCCACTACTTCGTCGAGTACCTCGTCGGTGTGAGCTGTCGATAAGAAGCCCACTTCGAAAGGAGACGGAGCAAAATATACCCCCTCTTTCAACGCTGCATGGAACAAGTTGCGATACATTTGCTGACAAGAAGGACCCACCGCGGGAGGAAAGTCTCCTTGCGGTTCTTCAAAATGAATCCAAAAGAGAGATCCTAAACTCTTCACGCGGAATTCAGGAATCGACCGATACACTTCGCGCAGTCGGCCGGCGAATCTTTCGGTGCGCTTTGCTAATTCTGCGTACGGCGGATTTTCAAATATGGTCTTCATCACCGCTAAACCGGCAGCAGCGGCCATCGGATTGCCCGAGAGCGTGCCGGCTTGGTAAACCGGACCCACAGGCGCCAAACAATCCATGATTTCCCCGCGCCCGATGAGAGCAGCGAGCGGCAAGCCACCCCCGGCAATTTTGCCGAGAGTGACGATATCGGGCTTTACGTCGTACAGACCACTTGCACCTGAGAGACCCAATCGGAAACCGCTGATAACTTCATCAAAGATTACCTGCGACCCGGCAGCATGAGCGATATCGATGATCGACTGCAGATGTTCTCGCGTCGGAATATGCAAACCATGATTGGCGGGAACAGGCTCTAATAGGATTGCGGCGATTTGGGAGCCGTACTTCTCGAAAATTTTCTTTAAGCCTTCTAAATCGTCGTACTTGGCGTTGAGAGTTTCGGCGACAATGGACTGAGGAATACCTTTGGAAGCGGCTTCACTTAGCTCGGCAACCCCACTTCCCGCCTTAGCTAAAAGGCCGTCACTGTGGCCGTGGTAGCAACCTTCAAAGACAACAATCTTGTCGCGACCCGTAAAGCCACGCGCCACCCGCACGGCCGTCATCACGGCCTCGGTGCCGCTATTCACCAAGCGTACTTTGTCCAAAAACGGATAGGCGCGGACTAAATACTCCGCTAACTCCAGCTCGCGCTCATGATTAGCGCCAAAGCTCGTGGCAAGTTCCGCTTGCGTGTGTAACGCTTGCACGACTTGGGGCGGGCAATGGCCCAGCAAATGCGGGCCGAAAGATAGACAGAAGTCGGTGTACTTTTTCCCGTCGACATCCCAAAGATGCGCACCTTGCGCGCGCGCAAAATAGATAGGGTTACGCCCGACTTTTTGAAAAGATCGAACGGGAGAATTCACTCCGCCAGGGATAATTTTTAATGCTCGTTCAAAGAGCTCATCGGAGCGCGACATCGACCATAAACTAGAGCACTTCGGCGATTCTGGCAAAGTCCCCTTCGGGCAGGACTTTATGGTCGCCATACCCCTGGTCTTGGAGGTGGTGCGCGGTGAAGTTTCCAATCGCGGCGACTTTGGTATGGGCGCCGATATGGAAATGCTGGGTCAACGCATCTACCGACGAGGGACTCGTGAAGACGACAAGCGAGAAGGCGTCGAATTCGGCTTGGGTCATGCGCTGGGGGATATCCTCGAGTGCGTGGGTACGGTAGATAGGAACTCGCGTAAGTTCACACCCCAGACTCTTTAGCCGGTTGCCCAGGGTCATTCTCCCCCCCTCTGCCATGGGGATAAACACGCTGGGTTTAATCGCTTTGCGACGAATCAGGGGCTCAAACTCCTCCAGAAACCCTTCGGTTCCCGGTTGGGAGGGCACAAAATCGGCGTTTAGCCCGGCTTGGGCGGCTGCTTCGGCGGTGCGCTCGCCGATGCAGGCAACGCGAGTTTCCGTCGGGAAATCCCATCCGGACATCAGGAGCGCTTGGACGTAGAACTCCACTGCGCGAGGGCTGGTGAAGATGGCCCACTCGGTGGGTTTGTGAACAAGCTGCTCTAAAATTTCGGGTTTTATCGGCAGGCGCTCATAGGCAAGCACCTGAAAGGCACGCCATTCCAACACACTTCCGTCGGGAAGTTGCGCAGGAAAACTTTGCGCGGACTCCGAACGATCTCCTGTCACGAGTATTCTCAAGGCTGTCGTTTCCAACATAGAGTTCCTCCTTAGTGGCTACCGTTTCAAAATCTACCGATTCAAAATTGCGGCAAAATGAGCGATGGCTTCCGACGCTAACTTTGCCGGGTCTGTGCCTTTATATTCTCTCTGATGAAATCCAAGCCAGGCAGCTTGAGTGCCTTTGTCTGTGGGTGCGATACCGTCTGCTGCAATTCCGAGAAAAACATGCATTTGCCATCCCTCTGGGCTTTGCTGGCAACGCACGCCGAGCGGCAAGGTACATCCACCTTCCAATTCTCGCAATACATGTCGCTCCCACTTTACGGCCGCCGCGGTGGGTTCGTGCTGAAGCGACCGAACCGCTTTTGCCAGGGAGGGCGCTAAATCTTTGCGCCCTTCAATCCCCAATGCTCCTTGTCCGGGAGCACTGACAAATAGAGTATCTCCCAAAGAATGGCGAATCAGGTCAGGATCTAGTTGGAGTCCGAGTCGATTGAGGCCTGCATCCGCCAAAACCACGGCATCCAACTCGCCCTTTTGTACGATTTGCACCCGGGTCGGCACGTTGCCTCGGACGGATTGAACGCGCACCTTTGCTTTAGATAAGAGGAGGGCTTCTCGACGTAAACTGCTGGTGCCCACGCGACTGCCCGGGCGGATACCCCAAGGCGACTGGGGATCGAAATGAGAGCGACGGCAGATGAGAACATCGCTGGCTTCTTCTCGCTGGGGAACAGCAAGCACAGTGAGCTCCGTCGGTTGCAGAGTGGGCAGGTCCTTTAGAGAGTGAACCGCGAGATCGATTTCCCGAGACAGGAGCGCTTGTTCTAGCTGCTTGGTGAAAAGGCCCGGACCTGAGGCTTCGATTTCATAAAGCGGCTGCGAACGATCCTGATCTCCGTGACTCGTTATTTCGACGATTTCACAGTCGATTCCCTGCTCTTCCAGGCGCTTTACGACCCAACCTGTTTGCGTTTTCGCTAACGCACTCCGCCTGGTGCCGACTCTGAGTTTATCCTTCATCAAATCACATTAGAGGGGCTTTAGACTCCCCCGCAAGCTGCTTCAGCACGTTCCTTAAATGTTCTCTAGAAAAATGGAGCTGTTTCTTCACCAAATTCTCGGCCCATCGCTGCACTTTGGGCAGGGAGTCGGATTCGAAATCGACGGAAAGCGATTGCAAGGCTTCCTGGAGATTTTCAGAAAGCAGCGGCTCGATGGAACTAAATTCCTTCATCAGCGGCGACTCTTTTTGGTGTTGGCAATAATCTCGGAGTGAAGTCTCAATAAAAACTTCGGCGTGCACGACTGACTGCTTGCGCTGCTCCCGATTCTCGGCAGCTTCTGCTTCTAAACCTTGCAGGTCGACCAAGTGCACTTGCTGTTTTAGGGCAGCATCTTCAATCAAAATATCGGGTGGCTGGGCAAAATCAAAAACCATTCTTGGCAGCGGATCGAGGCGTTCAAAAAAAGAATCCGTAAAGAGCGGAGTAAGGCTCGAGGTAGCCGTAAAAAGATGCGAGTGCGAAGGCGCTCTTTTCAAAAAATCATCCAAGCGCCACAGCTCGCACTTCTTGGCTTCTTCTAATCCGGCAATCGTATCGAGAGTGCGATTGACCCAGAGCACAGGAACCTCCGGGCGATTCTTCTGCAGAAACTGTAAAATGATCAGGCTAATCGGACTGCGTCCGACTACGACGGCCTTCGTCAGAGGAATCTCGGCCTCGTTTTTTAGTAGGTGAGAAATCCCCAGCGAGGCAACCGAAGTGGGCTTCTCTGCAATGG
>JALHPX010000004.1:0-1330 GCA_022842225.1 bacterium | reverse complement strand
AATGGCGGTTTCTGCCCGGACCTTGCGCGCAGTCTCAAAGGCGAGCTGAAAAAGCCGCTCAAGCTCGCGATCTAATCTAAAGCCTTTTTGTTGGTGCCAGCTTAAAGCTTCTTTTAACTGACCCAAAATCTGCGGCTCACCGACGACTAAACTCTCCAAAGAGCTAGCCACGCGCAGCAAATGGCGAAGCGCGCCTTTGCCTTCAAAATGAAACCCTTGGTAGTATGAATCCGGACTCAGTCCGAAGTACTTCAGAAGAGCCAACCACAGAGAGCGGGTATCGACGAAGTGATCGGGAGCGGTGGTGTAAAATTCAACGCGATTGCAGGTAGAAAGGTAGACGAGATCCGGAAATCCAAGCGAGAGAAGATCTCCCACTATTTTTTCGCGGTTCTCCGGCGAGCAAGCTAACTTAGCCCGGAGTTCTCCCGAACTCCTTCTGAAATCTGTGCCCCAAACATGCAGCTTCATCGAACAATAAGCGTAACAGAAAACGCTTCCTCGATTGTCACAAGAATGTCACAGCGAACAAGTTAACGATGCTTTGAAGTGGACCGGAAAGGTCCCTTTACTGCTACTGCTTTGTGATGGAATTGTCTTTAGCGACGGAACGATACCAGCGCTTCCAGGATTTCTCGTCATCCAGGGGAAAATCCCTACCAGAAACTTTTCTCAGAATTCCGTAAGACAGCTCGCGGTGATCGGGTTGTTTGCTTGCTAACATCTGCAGCAAATCCGGAATACTGGTTTTGCGAATCACGTCACGAGCGGCAACTGAATGCTCGGCTAGTTGAAACACAACAACGAGTGCCTTGGAACGATCGCTCACGCGCGGATAACTGAGCGCTTTAAGCACGGGTGTCAGCGGCACCGTGATCTCGCTGTGAAATTCGGCAATGTCACCCAACACACGCAGAACATTGTTGCGCACCACTACATCCGAATCGGGCACACGCTCTATCATTGCGGCGACAATTTCTTTGCCGTCTTTAGTGTACGGAATAACAAACGCCGCGGCCGAACGCATTTCCGCTCGCTTATCGTTTTTTAGAACAGCAAAAAGCTGCTTAGAGTTTTTCTTAGCCCCGTCGACAAAAATTTTCTCAAACGACTTGAGCTTGGCGTGACGGTGTCCAAACGGGCAGTGAAAGGCCACACAGCGCTCCGAATCTGGAACAAGCTGCCCGGTCTCTACCAACTCCAGCGCGATCTCTTCGTATTTTCTCCACTGCGCTAAAAGGCCATCTGGATCGGGAAGAGTTTCCGTGGGGTCCTTTAAAAAAGCCATCCGCGTGTTCACGTCTTTTTTCTCGACGACATCTAAAGTCAA
>JALHPX010000003.1 GCA_022842225.1 bacterium | reverse complement strand
CGCAAAATTCAAGTCCCCACGCTCGAATCTAGGACTTTGCCCGGCGGGCGTTCGCATTCTGGGCTTTTTTGAGGACATCGCGGAGTAGAGCTACTTGGCGGCTGCGCTGCAGTCGGTTTTCGTCGACACCCAAGCGCACCTTGCAATCTCGGAGCTTGCGAAGCAATTCAGGAGTGCGCGGAAGCTTCTCAAAAATCCGAAGGGCGCGTTCGAACTGTCCTTGGGAAAAATACAGATCACCCAAAGTCTCAGTGGTGATTTCCTTCTTACCCGCTGCCTCTTCATCGAAAACGGCGCTGATGTGTTCAATTTTAAAGGCTTCGTCGTCGACGGAGTCGCTGTCGCCCAATAGCCGATCGACGACTTCGCTACCCGACGGCTCGTAGTTATCTTCCGCAACCTCTTCCAAATCCATGGAGCGGAGCGAAGCTAACGTCGGCTCCATCACTCCCGGATCCTCAGCGGCCCAAACGCTACCGGTGTTTGTCGTCGATACTGGCTCAGATTGAGTCGGAGTAGTGGACCACAAAGGTGCAAGATCCTCGTTTGAAGGAGTTTCCGTTCGAACATTCACGGGCACACTGCCATCCGCGGAAACGCCGCCAGAGTGCAGGAAAACAGCAGTGGAGTGTTCCAGCTCGTGCACTTTTTCAGCCAGTGCGACGTCGTTGGGCGCCAAGAGCAACGCCATTTTATACGCGTGCAAGGCCGACACCGTGTCGCCCAAGCCCTTGGCAACATCGCCCAGTAATCGCTGCGCTAATAAATTTTCGGGCGCTACCCGGATCACGCGTTCTAATTCCACACGCGCGCTCCCTAGGTCGTTTTTGTCCATCAAGCACTTGGCAAGTGCGACACGGCCACCGTGAAATTCCGGATGGTGCTCCAAGCCTTCGCGGCAAATGGAAATAGCATCATCGAGGCGGCCCAATTTTCGATAAGCTTCAGCGAGTGGAGCAAAAACGCGGCTGGTGGGATCTTCTTCGTACCGGCGCAGGTACTCGCGGAAGTAAGGCGGATACTCTTCGTACAGTCTACCCAGCGCTTCGCGCACCCGGTTTTGCTTTTCAGGTTTCTCACCGGTCATAGAACCTCTATGTTATTTATTCCACACGGTTTTTCGTCGAAAATCAATGCATGGCGCGGCGAGTTTTAATGCATAGCTCCACGCTCGAAATGCCTTGGGCAAACGTCTCCCGATCGTCACCACCGCTCCTGCCACTCCCAAACCCAAACTCGTCCAGCCAACCGCTTCCCAGAACACCGGCCGCACCGCGGCATGCGTCCAGGTGGGGCACTTCACCACCCAATGACTGAACGCAGCAAAACCTTCTTCCGCCACTCCCAACAATGAGGCGCACTGCGGCAGTGCGGTCAGCACAGGAACAGCAAAGGCCAGCGGGATCCACACGCAGGCCCAGAGCCAACAAAACGCCACTGCGTGCAGACACAGCGCCCAATCCCAGTTCCAAAAGAAGTGCAGCTGCAGTGGCAGCATCGCTAATGGCAGAACGAGACTCACCGCCAAGTAGGATTTCCAAACTGAGTGCGCAGAAAACAACAGAAACGTACCGATACTACTGAGAAGAAATCCCCAGTTCGACGCGCTGGCGGGCTCCAAGCAAATTGCGAGAGCTAAGACAGAACAAAACACCTGCAGACTTTGCGAGTGCCAGTGCAAGCAGCGAAGCGCCGACGCAAAAAGCGCTGCACTCGTCGCTCTCCACACCGATCCCTCCGCGGGACAAAGCAAAAGATAAATGCAGCTCGCTAAAACCTGAGCCAGCTCGAGAAGCCAGAACATCGCTTTTGTCGACGAGAACAGAAAATAAACTGGCAACATTATCGCGCGAAAACAAAACCGCAGCGCCACTGCCAACAGCACCACGTGCTGACCACTCACCGCGAGCGCATGACTCAAACCCGTTTGTCGGTGCCAATCTAAAAATGCTTTGGAAAAAAAACTATCGTCCGCAAACCAGGCGGCAAAAGCCAGAGCTTTCAGTTGCTGATGAGAATTCAATGACTGGGCTAACCACTGCGAAAACTTACGCGCAAGAATGGACCGCGATCCCGGTGGCTCCCGCCACAGTCCCTCTACTTTCAACAGTCGAACTGCTGGCCAGCGCGCCTGCGGCAGGTGATCGACAAAGAAGGCCCCATAGTAGATCGGATTGCGGAGCGCCGACTTGCACTGCAACCGCGCCCACCCTCCAATCCGATCCCCGGTACTTACCGAGTCCGCTACAGGTCCGGTTGGTCGCAATCGGCTGCGCCGGGCGACCGACACCCATTGTCCGCTCCAGGAAACCTCCAATTCTCCCAACACCCAACGATCCACCTCCACTCGCTCCACCCTGGCCCGCCAAGCGAATCCCGCGTTGCTCGGGTCCGGACTTCTCTCGGCCCGAGCCGCCGCACAAACCTCCCAAGCCCGCGACCTTTCCCGGGATTCCCGAGCCAAACCCAGCCAGAGTAAGGCCAAAACCCCTCCCCAAAGGGTCCAAATTCCCAACCGTTGAAATCCGAGTGGTAACCCGAGACGCAATCCCAGCCTCCTTTAAGCCATTCTCGGGGGTTCGCTAGAGCAATTGGCAGGCCAACAGAACCATAGATGTACTTGACGACATTACGAAAACCCCTTAAAACCCAAGACTATTTTCAGGATGGTGACGTTGTGTATGCAGTGATTAGAACAGGCAGCAAGCAGTATCGAGTGGAAGCCGGCAGAGAGCTTCTGGTCGAGAAGTTGAAATTGGAACCCGGTCAATCGTTTGATATTTCCGACGTTCTCCTTTTCGGAGACGAATCGGGAGTGACCGTCGGAACGCCCGTCGCAAAGGCTTCGGTAACGGCCACTTGTGTTGGCCATGAAAAAGGCCCTAAGCTCCGCACGATTAAGTATCGTCGTCGGAAGAACTACAAGCGCACCTACGGACACCGTCAGGAATACACGCGCCTAGCGATTGAGAAAATCCAGGTTTTGTAAAAACAGTTTTTTTTAACTATTCGGAGTTAGACGATGGCACATAAAAAAGCAGGTGGTAGTTCACGCAACGGACGTGACTCCCACGGACAGCGACTCGGAGTGAAAATTTTTGGCGGCGAGCAGGTCGTTCCAGGAAATATCTTGGTTCGTCAACGTGGCACTCGCGTTCACCCTGGAAAAGGTGTGGGCGTAGGCCGTGACTGGACTTTATTTGCCCTCGTTGAGGGAAAAGTCTTGTTCGATCAATTAGATAAGAAGCGCAAGCGGGTCAGCATTGTCCCGGCAACTGCAGCTGCTGTCTAATTCGGGCGGTCTAATTTAGGCCGTTACAAAGTTTCTTATGCTATACAAAAGCCGCCTGGATTCAGGCGGCTTTTCTACGTTCCTAATGGTCTTAAAATGAAGTTAATCGACGAAGTCACAATTGAAGTGCGTTCTGGCAAAGGCGGCAACGGTTGTGTGAGCTTTCGCCGGGAGAAGTACATTCCCTTCGGCGGTCCTAATGGTGGCAATGGCGGCCGCGGTGGCTCGGTCATCATGGAAGCGACTCGCGATAAGACCAGCCTTCTGGATTTTAAGTTTCAGCCCAACTACGAAGGCAAGCGCGGCGAGCACGGCATGGGTTCAGACTGCGATGGCCGCAGCGGCGAAGATCTGCTTTTAAAAGTCCCGATGGGCACTTTGATTTACGACGAACACGGCAACTGCATTGCCGACCTCACTCACCATGGGCAGAAAGTTGTCATCGCTAAGGCGGCAAAGGCGGACGGGGAAACAAGACTTTCACTACGTCGACAAACCGCGCCCCGCGCATTGCAACTCCCGGCCGAGACGGTGAAGAGAAAACTTTAAAACTCGAGCTGCGCCTTTTAGCCGACGTGGGCTTGCTTGGCTTGCCCAACGCAGGCAAATCCTCTTTCTTGCGAGCGACGACACGCGCGAAGCCCACTGTCGCCGATTATCCTTTTACGACGTTAAATCCCCACTTAGGTGTGGTGGAACAAAAAGACCAGACCATTATCATCTCCGACTTGCCGGGGTTGATTGAAGGCGCGCATGAAGGTGCGGGTCTGGGCATTCAGTTTCTCCGGCACGTGATGCGCAATCGGCATCTGCTGCACTTGGTGGACTTAAGTTCTGGCGTCGATGAAATCGTAAAAAGCATCGAAGTAATCGAAAAAGAATTAGAGAGCTACGATCCTAAGCTAATGGATATCCCGCGCGATTTGGTTTTCACCAAAGGCGATTTGTTCACTCCAGAAGATCTGCAAAGCATCAAGGACGAATTAAAAGCTCGCGGCATAGAAGGCTTTTTCATCAGCAGCCATTCGCATCTTGGCGTGGACGAACTCTTAAATCGCTTGGCCGAACTTGCTCCAAAATGGCGCGAGATGGCTCAGAAGCAATTGGAAGAGTCGCCGCTCGAGGAAGAACGCGAAATCATTCATTCCAATTCCTCGACCATCTCGATTGGCCAGTTGCCCGATTGGGCACAAGGCTGGGATACTCCCGCTAATCCCTAAAGATAGGGACAAGAGAGGGAGCTTTGGGTGCAGGTACTTTTTGGTGGAAGTTTTGATCCCATCCATCAGGGACATCTCGATTTAGCTTCCCGAGTTTGCGACCGCTATCATCCCAAAAAACTTTTTCTCATCCCCAATCGCAAAAACCCGCTCAAAGATTTTGACCCCGGTGCGGACGCCGTCGACAGATTGCAGATGACCCTATTGGGTGTGGGCACGTTGAATCGCCCCCAAATCCAGGTCGTCGACTGGGAGTTACAACGGCCGGGGCCCAGCTATACCTGGGACACCGTTCAAACTGCCAAGGCAGCGCACCCCGATCCGGCAACAGCACTGGTAATTGGCGACGAGGTTTTCCACGCATTTGCCCAATGGCACCGGGCTGCGGAGCTCATGGCTACCGTCGATTTGATTGTCTGCTCGCGGGAGCGGCCCTTAGCGAGGACCGATATCGAGCGCGTGGTGGCACGATGCGGCGTGGCTCAAGGCGTCTGGAAAACGGCCACAGAGCCGCAAGAACAGCGGTTTAGCCATTCACACTCAAGGCGCTGGATTGAGACGTTTACCTTCGATGCGCTCCCAATTAGCGGCAGCGAAATCCGTGAAGTTTTAAGTACTTACCACGGCAAAGTTCGCCCTCCCGGGCTGCCCGCGCCCGTGTGGGAATATATTAAGAAAAGAAAGCTCTATTCCGTTAAGTAGATGCATGAGCGCATCTAAAGAACGTCGCGACCCGCGCGCCCGCCGGGACCTGCTGACAGAAATTCTCAGTTTTGGCCCAGATGTCTCGGGCGCCCCCATGGATTTTAGCTTGCGTCTGCGCCAGCTGATTCGTCGGGTAAATGAGATCAGTCGCCGCATCGACAAACTGATGACTCGATTTGACTAGTTTTCCGGGGACGGCTACCGCTGTCTCCAATGAGCTCAACCTCTAAATCCTCCGCTGTTGCCCTACTCTCTTCGGGACTCGATTCTTCCGTCGCTTTGGCAATGTACCTAGCTTCCGGCGCGCAAGTGCGTCTGGCATTGACTTGCCTCTATGGCCAACGCGCGAGCGACCAAGAAGTTCAACACGCCCAAGAAATTGCCGCGTACTTTAAAGTCCCGCATCAAACTCTCAACTTGGGCTGGATGGGAAAATTCCCCTCGGCGCTGACTCAATCACAAAATGCGATACCGAATCCTTCGCGCGCGGATTTAGACGATGCTCAGTTCACGCAAGTGTCGGCTAAAGCAGTTTGGGTGCCCAATCGAAATGGAATTTTCTTAGAAGCAGCGAGTGGCTTTGCGGAGACGTTGGGCGCTTCGCACGTTATCGTGGGCTTTAACCGCGAAGAAGCCGCTACTTTCCCAGACAACAGCCGCAGTTATTTAGACGCTATCAACACGGCCTTGGCGTTTTCCACGCAAGGCCGCGTGCAGGTTGTTTCACCGACGGTCATGATGGACAAGACCGAAATTGTAGCTTGGGCGCGCGCACATCATTTTCCACTACACTTGGTGTGGAGTTGCTACGAAGCTCACGACAAAATGTGCGGCCGTTGCGAATCTTGCCAGCGCCTAAAGCGCGCTATCGACGACCCGCTTTATATTGCCAGCCGCTTTGAAACTGGCGTTTCAGCTCTGGAGAACAAGATCTAAATGACGCTTGCAACTCTCTACTACGGCGAAGACTTGGCCTATACGGGCAGCGAATTAGCGCCGCATTTTATTTTTAAGCGCTTCAAGGTGCGCGATAATGCGGTTGTCGCTTTTTGTGGACCTGCGAATGTTTCCATCGATCACATGGTGGATCTCGAAGACGTGCAAAACGATAAGCCGATTTACAGCCCCCGCATGGTGCATTTCTTGGGCGAGTTTTTTATCGATTCCCTCGACCAGGGAATTCTGCTCCAGCATCTTTTTGTCGACCAGGTATATCAATGGCTGTGGGAAAATCTCTCCGAGCGCGGCAATCCTCCTCTGTCTAAACGAGGCAATGATCTTTTTTACGACGGTAGAAAACTCAGCGTTTCCATTGCAACGCGCTCGCCCGTAAGCATTTTGATGCACATGGGAGTGAACGTCCACACCGACGGCACTCCGGTGCCGACCGCCGGGCTTGCGGAATTGGATATTTCGCCCGAGCGCTTTGCTGGCGATATCTTGCGCGGCTTTAGCGCCAACTGGGACGTTTATCGTCGAGCCCGAACCAAAGTTTTACCCCGCTAGAACCGATTCTCAAGGATCCGCCGACATTGGTTCGATGGAAGCAGTCGGACTCACCTTAGCGCCCTGACAACAGTCCAGCGCAGGGATTCTTGAAACACCGCCGGCGGAAACGGCGAATGGAATCATTCTTAAAGTAAAGCGTGTAGCCGCCTTCTGACACGTTATCGAGCCCGCCGTAAAAGACTTCCTTGGCGAGCATTTGAAAGTGCTTTTTCTTTATATGCTTCGCAGAACCCAAGACGGCGTCCCGAATATTCCAGCCAAACACCCAGAGCCCTTTGGCCAACTCCCGCTCCTCTTGCGCATTCCAGCTCTCGGGATGGAACTCTACTCGTCTGAGAACAATGTCGTCATTGGAGCGCATATCAAGCTCCAAACGTGCCAATATTTTCCCGCTGCTGGACTTCACCACGAAAGGCATTTCACTGCCTGGAATGTGGACGATGTACTTTGCAGCGCGCGGACTCTCCAAAGCGAGAGCTAGCTGCTCAAATCCCGAACGGCTTTCGAAGAATGCGTCGCGCACATGCCCAAGCCCAAAAAAGCGTACAATCGGTTCCGCCCACCACTTAACGAGCGAACTATAAGCAGCAACTCGAACAAATGTGACCGTGTTCTGAAAACCAACCGACCGGGCGTAGAGAACCACCCCACCGATACAAACCACCTCGACAAAAGGCGACGCGATGGCCTCGCCGACAACAGCACCTCCCCACCGGACCCAAGCCGATTCGCTATAGGTGCTTACGTAGTGCATGCCGTGACCGATAAAGTGTTCGGTGAGATGCGTGAAAAGGGCCAGGGCACTCGCGTTCTTAATGTGCCGATCGGCATCTGGATCTTCGCCGTCTAAGCTGTGTGCCAATCGGACTTGATTAACGATGGTGCGAAAATAATTCCAATTGTACCAAAGCTGCTCAACCGCTCCCTGCACGCCTTTGAGATCTGGATTGTCCCGCTCAAGCGCCTCATGCACTCCTTCCGCCAAGTGGTGCAATTTCTCATACTGAGATTGCACATCGGCAATTGTTGGCGGGGTGGTCGGCGCAGCAACGGGGGCAGCGGTTAGTTCCATCTCTGGCGCCGTGGTTACCTGGAAAGTGGCTGGCTCGTCGGCCCAAGTTGGCAATGCGATAAGAATGAAGAGAAGGAAAACCTTAGATAGCAGCGAAGAATTCATTGACCCCAAATCAGACTGTGTCTGATTCAGATACTGTCCGGATTGCTACTTGGCAATAGTTTTAACGGGCGGAAAGAGAAAGCTTTTTAGAGACGGAAAGTGGCGCCAGTTCTGGCTCCAAAGGAATAGTCCAAGTACCCACTAGCTCCCGGATACAAGTCTCCGCCCCAGCGCCCAGACTCGGCGACAACTTTACGGCCGTTAGTTTGCTCACGGCATCCCACTTAAGAAAGAGCGACACGGCGGCAGGAGTTTTTTCCCTGCCCGATTGCATACAGGCTCCCAGCGCGATGCGGTTTTGTTTAAGAAGTCGGTCAACGATTGCGGCACGATTATCAACGATCTTTGGAGTCACTTGGGCTTTGGGAACAGAAAAGCTCGCCCCACCCACTTTGGGCATCACCTGTGGGCGCGGCCAAAACCAGAAGATCAAAAAGATCAGCAGTAACAAAAGCAGTACGTATCTCTTTTTCACAGCGACGACTCGGAGACCACTTGAGAAAACATGCGGCCCACGCGGTAGCTACTTGGCTCCATGGCAACTGGAGCGAAGGGCAGGAGCACGGGAACCGACAGGACGCCCTTTAGTTCTGTAGCATGGGCGGCCAGCCCACCTTTGTCGGCACTGGCCAATTCTTGTCGCTCCCGCTGGGAACGAACCTGGCGACTCCGCTCCTTGGACTGGCGGACTTCCCAAGCCAGCCCCAAAGATTCGCGTTCCATTTCATTCAAACCAGAAAGCTTTCTTAATTGTGCAATCTTGGCTGAGTCATTCACCGGGCAGGTTGAAATCCACGACCGCGCCTGTCGTAGCCAAGCCCTATCCGTGAATACTTCGCGCAACAGGTTCTTCAACCCACCAGCACTCATGTCAGCCATGTGTTCGCAGATATAGCCTTCTACTGCTGATTTCTGAGCGGGCTTCAAGACAGTGGAGTCTTTCTCCAAAAGCACAATCGAAGTGCGCAAAACTTTTTCAAGTCGTTGGCCTGTTAAAATCTGCAACGCTGCAACTCGGTACTGAATCGAGTCCGGAATCGTCGATAAACTGCGCGTCGCCTTTAAGTACAAACCGAGTGCTTTTGGGTACTGACCCTTTTCGGTGGCATCATCTGCCATCTGAATAGCTAGGCGCGTGCAGAATTTTCCTTCGCAGCTAGCGCAAGTAGCTAAGTCACCAGGGTAGTTGCCAGTCACCAGACTGCTGGCAGCCTTCCATTGGCAACCGCGAGGATTCTTAGGCAAAGCCAGGCTGATATCTTGACCCGCCACATATTCGTTAAAAACGTAGGTGAGCAGTGTTTCGTCAAGTTCGGGGCGAAGCGCTTTCTCCGAACCCAAGTAAGGCTTCATCAAAGAAGCAATGACTTGTTGTTCCCCGGCGGTGGGCTGCAGAAGCTCTTTCACTTTTCGTTCGTGGCGATTGCTAAGGTAAGACTCCCATTCGTCACTCCAGATTTCCGACGATGGCTTCCACTTCAGTTTTGCCGACGACTCCGGCTCGAGTTTTCCAGCTTTGAGGCGGATTTCACTCGCTAACCATTCTAGGCGGTAGAGCGTGGCCAATTGTGGGTCCTGCTTTTCCAGACGAGCGGCAGTCCGCCGACCGCGCACCACATCCCCCTGCTCTAACTGCAACAATGCAACGCGCGCGACAGGATCCGCAGGCATCACCGCAGCCTGTGCCGACAAACTCAATAAAATGGCTAAGACTAGAACAACCATCCCACACCCACCTGACAACTAAACTCGCTAATCATCTCAGAACCGGTTGTCCGCTTTTCTGAATAAACCTTGGTGCGGATCTCTGGAAGAATCAGCGAAAAATACGGAGTTATATAATGAATCATCGCTAGCGAAGGTTCTAGGGTCACCTGCATTGAAGAGGCAAATCGCAGACCCAAGCTCAGACCTAGGGCAATATCAAAGTGCACAAGCTTGGATTCACCCAGAGCGTACTTGCCATAAATCGGCGACCAAACATAACCCGAACTCACCGACCAACGCGCTTGGCGCGCATCAACAACATACCCTGTGTTGGCAATCACATCTGAGGCCACAGCAGAGAGCGAATACATTTCATAGTTCACACGCGCGATTTCCCACGCGTGGTTTTCGGAGAAGTAACGACGAACGCCGAGAGAAACTGGATAATGGTCGTAAAGATCGCGGCGATCCGAGAACCCAATAATGGGTCCGATGACTGAAAACTTGCCTGCCTTGGTAACAGCGCGATTGGTGATGATAGGAGCGTCAGAAGGAGCGACCTTTGAATCCATCATCTTGTCCCACTCTTCACTGGCCAACGCAGGGAGCGAAAATGCAAAGAGCGCGGTTACTGCGAGGACAAAACGCTTAGTTGGTAGGTTCATAACTCACCTCGATAGGCTCACCGGTTTGGACGCGCTCAAAGGGCGCCAGACTGACTTCTTGACCGTCATAGGAAAACGAGTGAGCAGAAAGTGTTCTGCCGCCGACAGAGACCGACAGCGTGCCCGGCATAGCGCGACGGCTTAGGATGAGGCGACCCTGCGGCGCATTTATGGCTTTGAGAGCCGACTGAATCGACGACAAGGGGAGCTCGCACAGCTCGCCTGTGACAGCGCCTGCCCGTTTAAATGTCAAGGTGATGTCCTCTGCGATATCACTTGGGCGAGGCTGGCACTCTTTGGAAGTATCCGCGTTGAAACCGAAGAACGAGAAACTTGAAAACCGCTTGCCCCACGGACTGCGATTAAGAGTGGCTTCGAACACTTTTGCCCCCGCCATTTGCTCGCTTTCTGAAGTGAACAAATCTCGATCCCGCAGGTAGGCTAGATGGATCGTCGAGGGTCCGTTTGTAGTATCGCCGTAGATCGAATTGGCAACCGTCTCAAGAGAGACAAAGGGAATATTAGGATAAGACTCACTGGAGGTATCTCGCAGTGCGCGCTCCAGGCTGTCGACTTGCCGTTCGACTAATGTCCTTAATTCGCTCATTTTTTGGGTTCTTGGTGAAAATGTTTCCCACCGAGAAGAGGCTTGAGCCAATTGCGACTCCTTCTCCAGGAAGATGCCAAGCCGGATTTTATCGACGTGGGAGAGGACGGATTCGCCCGGGAGCAGATCGCCAAAGGTCAAGGTGCGAGCTAAATTTCTCAGTCGGGTGATAGTGCGTGCCGAATGCTCTTTCTGCAGTTGCACCACGATACCTAGGATGATTTCGCCGGAGGCCTTTTTAAAGACGAACTTCTCGGTGACGCGCTCGCGCACTTCCGGTTCTGGGACGGGTTGCGGAGTATAAACGGGATCGGGCTCACTCGTGGGCTTGACCGTCGGATCGACAAAGCGAGCGGGCGAGCAACTCACCAAAAGCCCCATGAACAGAATGGCCGCCAACCCCCAGCGATTCACTAGTTGCCCCCTAGCAAATCCAGAGAACGTTTAGAGTAGTGCACCTGAATCAACTCGCCTGGCTCAAGCCCGGCGGAAGGAGCGAAGATCAGTTGATTGCGGCCCGCATCGTAAGTGTAATCAGTACCGAACTGGTAAGAGCGCTTGGCGCCCACAACTGACATGGTCTCGGGTTCTTCCGGCGTAAAGCTAAGACGAAATTCACGACTACCGTTCTCGATCCATTTTAAGATGGACTCGGCCCAACTTGTAGCGTCGTTGGAGCAAATATCTCCTTCTTCGGAATGGACTTTCCATCCGATCTTGATTTGCTCACGTAAGAAGTCATCGGGGCGGGAAGCGCGTGGAGAACAATTACTACCGTCCCCCGGAATAACGTTAAACACGTCGACCGAGCTTGCCGCCTTCTCGCCAAACGTTTCCTTCTCAAAATCAGCAACTGCTTTGGGAATAGACTCAGCACTGCGACTGGCTAGAACAAAAATCACGTACGCTCTAGCGTCCGCACGCCCCTCAAACGCCTTATCGGCGGCGCCTACTGACAACGAGGCAAAGGGAGTTACCGATTGGTAATCGCGCATTTCCTTCCTGGCATCGCGGCTTGAGATCAGAAGGCCGTGGGTTTCAGTCAGATTATTGGGCAGTGCAAACAATTCATCAAAGTGAGCCTTAAGAGTCTTGGCGCCGCGGGCAAAATTGCCAGCCATTTTATTGGTCGGGCTTAGGACTACCTGGCTGCGCGCATTCACAAACTGGAGAGGGCCTTTACGATTCTCAAGGCCATTCAACACAGCTTCGTAACCCTGCTGCAGACGGTGCTGCGCTTTGCCACGAGGCTTGTCGAAGAGGACTTCCGCCCCATAGCTATTGTCGATGACCCATAGAAGATTGGCCTTGCCGTGAGCTTTATCGACAGTGAAGTTGTCCACAAAAGCCGCTGGCTTTGGCGGAGCATTGCGCTCGATTACCTTCTCTTTGCGATTGACGACGAACACCTGGTTTCCGCAGGCTGCGAACATCAAAAGCGGAGTAAGCGCTAAAAAGAATTTAGCCGCTCGTTTCAATGAATGCTCCGGGAATGCGATTCGTTATAAAGCTTCATTAAACGCGACCGAGTCTCCATCCAACGAGAGCCTTGTTGCTCCTCGTCTTCGGTAACGCGACGCGACTGGATGCGTTCCTTTAATTGCTTTGGCAAAGCCGATAGCAATCGGGCTTGCTGATCCGCAGGCAGTTTGTCGACGAGTATCGCAATTTGCTCCACATCCAAGCCAAGAACCAATTCAAGCAGCTGCCGATCCGAAAGAGTGGTCAGCACTTGCTCAACCGATTTCGGACGCACAAAGGAGCTGTGCTCCGTCAGATTCTTCGAAAGCTCGCGAGTCTCGTCCTCAGAGAGATACAAGACGTAATCGTTTAGCAACTTATCAGAAGCCGAAGCTCCCAATACACGGCCCAGGCTTTCCAAAACTTCCTTCTCGCTTTCTGGCTGCGAAGCGCTCATACCCTGCTGGATTTGAAACAGGTGCGATCCCACTTCCACTTTGTCCGAAGACGACAGCGGCGACAAAAGGCGAGGCCAGTTTTCAGACTCGATAAAGCTTAGGATAAGAGCCTTGGCACTATTGGTCGGCACTCGGGAGAATACCGTCGACAATTGAGCTGGGCTTAGTGCTTGGAGCTTTGCCATTGGCTCGACTTTTTCACGCAGGCGTTTCCAGTGAACTAAATCTAATTGAGTCTTCAACCACTCGACTGTCTGCTTCGACTGGACCATTTGGCTCTTCGCTTCGGCCATGGCTTTAGAAATCATGATCGGTACAACAGGCGCCATCTGTACTTGTTTCGAGAGCGCATCTCCCGGGAACAACGAAACCACCTTGCGGAGCGATTCGAAGTCTTGGTTGTAAGCCGCTTCTTCGAGCAACCGGCTTAAGTCTTCCAAGCGGCCATCGACGACATCTTCAGCGTCTGCAACAATTTCACGACGAGAAACCTCTTCTGCCGTAGGCCCCATATCGCGCCCTTGATTCTGCAATTCGTAGGCATGGACTGCGGTTTTGCGCTTCTGGTGAAAGAATGCGGCAATGGCGCCCAGCGCCAAGAGACCTAACAACAAGAGGGCCAGCGGCCACATTCCGGTGCGGGCTAATTCCAATAGATCCTTCGAGGTCACTTGGTTTTTGGCACCGAGAGCGTCGGTCGAGGCCACTGTCTTGGTGCGGACAGAGACGGGCAATTCGGTATGGTTCTTCGCTTCCGCGGCAACTGTGTTGCGGATACTAGCGAGCATTTCGTCTTTCACCTTCTTGCTGGCAATCACTTCGATAGAGACACCCGTGAGCTGTTTGGTCAGCGCGTCAGGTGCTGCATCAAAACCGAGATCGTCTAACTGAGACTTCGAGGAGCTGGTTCGCGCCGTCTTAAAAACCGGCATCACCGAGAAGCCAGGGCAATCTTGGCCGCAGACTTTCTCCAAGGTGCGCTCAACGACTGGTAGTAGCGCCGTGCGGACCGACTGAATATCGACCGAGGCCGTTTCGGTGACGGCCGGGATCGATTCCGCGATCCCCATTTGGCTTACTGCTAATCCGGCTACGAGAGCCATTTGAACGAGACGAGTTTTCACTTAAGTCCTCCGCACTTTCCACAAAACTAGTAAATCAACAAACTCACCCGACGATTTTTAGCCAATTGGGCGGTAGTTACCTGCCCGGCTTCCGTCATCGGACGCGTATCCGCAAAACCCCGGATACTCATATTTCGATCGCTTACTCCCTGGGCTCCCAAGAAGTGCAGCACGTTTACAGCGCGTGCGCTCGACAGGGTCCAGTTGCTGGCAAATTCTTTGGTCCTAATCGGCACGGAATCCGTGTGGCCTTCGATGGCGACGCGGTACTGCTGATTCATGTTCTTTAGAACCGAAGCAACACCGGCCAACACTTTTTCGCCGTCGGTATTCACCTTCGCTTCAGCCGTACCAAACAAAACCTGTTCGCTGAACGAGACTCGAAGTCCTTCCGCGGATAGGTCCACCGACACTAATTCCTTAAGGTTTTGCTTTTCGATCTGCTGCTTAAACTCTTCCGAAATCGTCTTTAAATTGGAAGTGGCTTGGTCATTCCACTCCGTCTTAATCATTTCAAACTTGGTGGTGTTAATCGTCGAGATAGACAACAACAACGTGAAGAAAATAAAGAGCAACGTGATCATGTCGGCATAAGCCACCATCCAACCTTCTTGGTCGGTTTCTTCGCGTTGCCGCTCGGGCATCGCGAGAAAGAGTCCGCTCTTTGGATTTTTATCAGATGGTTTCACGGTTATTCTTTTCTCAACGAAACAGATTCCACTTCGAGATTAGCGCGGATTAACGCGGGATCTCTCTGCGCACTCAGAAGCAAGAACCACTGAGCCACCATCGAATTGCGCTTAAACGTCGCTTCGCGGAATCCCGAAACCCATTTCTGAATGGGCGAGAACACCATCGTGAAACTGACTAAGCCATAAAGCGTACCCTGAAGAGCTAAAGCCATGCTCGACGAGATATTGTTGAAGTCCTGCATATTCTCCAGCAGATGGATCATACCGATCACGGTTGCCAACATGCCGAAATACGGTGCCATCTTAGCCAGGAATCCAAATACGAGATTCAAGCCCTGCCAGGCTTCGTCCTCGCGCTGCATGCGCTGAGAAAGGAGCGACGACAATTCTTCGGTTTCAAATTTGGAGTTAAACAGACCTGCTGCGTAGCGCATGTAGCTGTCGCCGTGGCTTTCTGCCAACTTGATGAGGTCTCCGCGAATCCCGCCGCGGGCGATTTGATCGGTGAGGCCGAGCATTTCCGTCACTAACTGCTCGTTGGAGACCTCGCGCGTCTCTTTCATGCGAGAGAAGAGCAAACGGAACGAGATGCGATCCTTGCGGAAGATCATCAGTACGAGCCAAGGCATTACGAATACGAGTAAGGCTGCTTTAACGTCGATATAAGACGTGTGCAACCAGGAGAGATCCTGTCCAATGAGGATAAATACTCCCACCGCTAAAATCAGGCCCAATAATCTGAGACTTGCGGAGCCCTTCATTTTACATCCCCTACTTCCGCCTGGAGCTGATCTACAGCGGTCTGAATTTTGAGATTGTCCTTATCCAGGTCCAACGCCTTTTTGTAGGAGTTGTAGGCCAGTTTGGTCTCACCCAACTTACGGTAAATCGTGCCCTGCATGGTGAAGAGCTTAGATTGAGTAGGATACTGGTCGATCAAGGGAGCTAGTTGAATTAGGGCGTCTTCGTACTTCTTACCTTGGTACAGGCGCTGAACTTTTTCAGTGCCCTTCAAATAGGAAACAGAAGGAGCAACTTTCTTTTTACCTTTCGCAGGGGTGGCAAAGTTATCGTCGGCTAAAGTCGCTTTATCCATCGATTCGCCGGCTACAGACTTGGGCTGTTGAATCACCAAGCGCTGCGGAATCTGCGGCACCGGAATTGAAACCGTTTCCTTCTTACCTGTAACGCTATCTTCCATCCCATACTGAATGTTCTGCTCAGAAGGATCGCCTAGCGAAGTAGGAGGATCAATAACGACTTTGACCGGCTGGTCGGCGCAAGCCGCCAGGACCGAGAGAAAAAGAGTGTATTTTAGAATCTGTGTTTTCATAAATTCTCCAAAGAGCTGGCAACTACCAGTTCATGCTGCCCTTCAACAAAACGCCAAAACCACCAAAGCGGCCTTGAGATCCCGCAGGTGCTTCCGTCCTAAAGGTTCCATCTGGATCCTCGACGAGAACGCCCTGCCCTTTTACCGATGTGGGCAAAATGAACATCGGTAAAAGCGCTACCGAGAAGCGCTTTACCATTTGGAATTCGGGTCCCATTAAGAGGTAGGCCGTCGCCAATTGGCTCGAGATCAAGCCACCCACTTCGGTGATGAGCGATACCCGAGCGGCCGACGTGTTGTAGGGATTAAAGGTGTAACGGAATTGGGGAGCAATACGAATTGCCCAGGGTAAATGCTTCGTATAGGCATCGTCTTCCGCGGCTTTAGTGATGGCGCCGAATAGAAACCCAAAACGTTTATGACCGTTATCGTATTTCTCGCCGATTAGAATATCGAGCGATGGATACATGGCTCGCGACGAGCCGTAGTACCCCTGATCAATCGTTGGCAACCAAGCAACACCCGGTGAGAAGACAAACGAGAAAGCAATTTCACCAATGACGATGTGAGAAACAGAGCCATCGGCTTGGGTTTGTTCAATGCCGTATTCACGGCCTACGATACGCTGGCGATCGCTGATGATGTTAGCCGTTGAATATTCATTGGTCCAAGCCACTTCGCCGGAAGCCGGGCGAATCATGCGCACGCGCAATTGGATGTCGCTTGGTGTGTAATTTAAATCTGCGTAGACGAGGTACTCCACGCCAATTTCAGACGCGACTTTAGCAGGGCGACCTGGCTCTTCGGAGAACGTTTCATATTTTAAATTTCCTTCGGAGTCTTTGATCAGGCGGGAGACTTGGCAATTGGCGCAGTCAATGAGCTGCAGGCCGCGGGATGTGAGCAAAATTTCTTCTAAGTGCTGGCGGAGCGACATGCTGTAGTCGCTTGGCAGATTGCCCGTAGCGGCTACTTGGTACAGCGCCACTTTATCGGCGATGCGCTCCAGTCGCGGCAAATCCTGTTGGAATCGCGAGAGCAATTCTGTTTCCGCTTTTTCAAACGGAATGTGAACGAGCTTTGTTTTCTGCTCGGCGAAAATCGGATTGCAGAGCGTAATCACCCCAGCAAATAAACCTACCCACAGCGGCAGCTTCGAACGCAACGGTCGCACCATCTTGGTATCCTTCCAAATTCAATGAGTGCGGTATTTTACTCGAAAGGACGCGTTGCGTCAATTAGAAGACATGGGATTTCAGATAGTTACGTGCCGCAAATTGTCACATCGCTTAAGCGGCGCGCTTGCGATTCTTGGAATGGGTGGGGGAATTTGCCCCAGTCGCGTCCATCGCGATCGATAAAGTCATATCACTTAGGACATTTACGACGGATCGCCCGCGAGCCACGATCCAATCAACCGCCAGTAAAAGAGGAAGCGCTTCTAAAGGCAGACCCATCGTGGCGACGACGACAGAGAGCGATATAAACCCGGCTTCGGGTATGCCAGTGATACCCATCGCAGCCACGATGCAAGCAAAGGCAGCCGAAATCATCTGGGTTTCAGTAAGTGGAATGCCGGCTAATTGAGCAACGAAGAAAACCGCGAGTGCTTCGTAGAGCACGATTCCGTCGTTATTAAGATTCGTGGCCACTCCTGCCCCGAGTGAAGCCGACCGATCCGAGACACCCATTTCTTTGAGTGCTTTGAGCGTCAGCGGCAACGTCGCCAGACTGGAATTCACGCCAAAGGAATAGATCAAGGGCACTCGGGCCTTGGTGAAAAACAAAGAGGGTTTCATGCGCGCCACGAGAAAAATCCAAGTGCCGTAGACGAAGATCGATTGCAGGGCAAAACCAGCAATCACCGCACCAACGTATCGAAACAAGGTTGCGAAAATGCCGTAACCATATTCTGACACCGCTCCCGCAACGACGGTCATCACCGCCAGTGGAATAATGCGAATCAGCCAATGGAGGAAGACACCGGGGACAGCTCGAATGCTCTCGCAAGTTTTTGCGATAGCGGCGAGCTTCTTAGCTCCTTGTTCATGATAGAGACTGCGCAGCGCCATCCCCGTACACAGCGCCATCAAGGCGATGATGAGGATTTCGTTTTGCACAAATGGAGCAAAGAGACTGGGAGGTGTGAAGGTTTTCAACCAAGTGCTTAGCCCCGAGCTAACGTCGGGCACTTTGATTCCTTGTGCAGCATTTGCAATCGCATCGATACGAATATCCGTAAGGAAAAAATGCGCCAGCCCCATGCCAATGCCTATTGCGATAGCTGTATTGAGCAACGCGATGGAAACAAGTCGAACCGCGTGACCTGCTGTCATTTTTACTTCGACAGTAGAAGCAACGATGGTGAGAAAGAGGAAAGGACCCGCGATTAATTTCACCCAGTGAATAATCGCCTTTCCCACTTCAGATGCAGGCTTTAGCTGCCCATCTGGAAATGCACCGCCCAACAAAAGCCCGACGACAACCGCCATAATAATTTGCAATGGCAATGAGTGCGTAATCCGATTCCAAATCTGGGTCATCTTGCGTCCTCGTCGTGGATTTCAGAAGAATTGATTATACGGGGAAAAATAGAAAAGGCAGGATCTCAAAAAGATCCCGCCTTTGAAAATGGCGTCCCCACGGGAATTCGAATCCCGGTCTTCTCCGTGAAAGGGAGATGTCCTAGGCCTCTAGACGATGGGGACCTAATCGACGCGTTAACTGGCCGCGTTGAGGCCGTTAATATCCGAGCTAACTGCTCGTCTGGCAAGCTTTTTTGGAGTACTTTACGGACTTTGGGAGGCAGCAAATGAGAGTTTTACAACGGGCAAGCTACTTCGTTTTGACAGCAATATTAGCAAACAGCTGGAGTTCCAATGCCATGGCGGCTAACGGAAGTCAGTTGATTGGCGTATCGCCAAAGAACCGCGCCATGGGGGGATTAGGCGTTGGAACAGCAACTTCTCCTGCAGAAAGTCTTTTTAAAAATCCCGCTGGATTGAGTGCTCTGGAATTCGGCAAAAAAGAATTTTCCGCCGAATTGGGACTTACCTATGTCGGGCTCAATACGACGGCGGACGTTGGATTTGGTCCCGCTTCTCAATCTGGAAAAACTCTCGTCCCGACACTTGGCGTGGCCTATTCAGCCGACAGACTTACGGTCGGATTCGGAATGTTTGGTTATTCCGGCGTCGCAGTGGATCACACGGGTGTTGCCATCGTGAACGGCATCAAGACCGAATATAAAGTGATTCGCATCGCCGCAGCCGGCGCATATCAACTTACTCCAACCATTTCTTTCGGTGTGGAACCTTTCCTGACCTACAGCGAATTGGCTTTGCAAACAATCACTCCTGCAAACAGCCGCGCACCACATGGTGGCGTAGGGGTCGGGGTACAAGCCGGGGTATTTGCAAAGTTAGCAGAAGATCTGACCTCTGGTTTGAGTTTCACCACGGGTAGTACGGTTAATCATAAAGATATTATCGACTTTGAGGGAATCACTGGCGCAACCGGAACCCCCGGCGAACTCGATTCCTTTAAGATCACCACCCCGTGGGAAATCGGATGGGGCATCAATTACAAACCAATGGCTAGTTGGGAAATTGGCTTCGACTGGCGTTACGTGGGTTATGGCTCGAGCCAAGGCTATCGTGACTACGATTGGAAATCGGTGGACGTATTTGCGTTAGGAACTGCTTATCAATTGGATAAAGTCTCTCTCCGCGCAGGCTTCAATTATAGCTCGTCTCCCATCGACAACACGTCGGGCGAATCGGGGTTCACTAGCATCCAGGGCCACGGGGTCATCAAGGCCGTCCAGTCTAGTTTCAACATCATCGCCTTCCCAGCTTTCACTCAGGCCAATCTCACGGTCGGAGCTGGGTACGATTTGAGCGAAGATCTTGGCGTAGACCTGGCATTCCTTTACGCCCCCAGAGTTTCTCGGACACGAGCCGGAACTTTGCCAGCTGCATTTGGCGGAACCGCGTATAGCTACACGGGCTCGGCTTCTCAGTGGGCTCTCAGCGGCGGCGTGCGCTACCGAATGTAATCTGACAATTCTAAAGAAAAAACGAACTCGCCAACCCGTGACTGGGAGGCGAGTTTTTTATTGCCAATAAGCATGACCGCTACCTTGGGGGCCCCGAGGGAGACTGACACCTTTTAAGGCGAAGGATTAATTCAGTACCAGCCGCGGAGTTTGAAGATGCCTAGCATGCCGCCGGCGACGGAGATCATGGCGGCCCAGACGGCGGTGTAGCCGTACTCCCAGTGGAATTCAGGCATGTCGAAATTCATGCCGTAGATACCAACGATGTATGTCAGTGGGATGAAGATGCTCGTGAAGACAGTTAAGAACTTGATAATCTCGTTTAGCTTTTGGCTTACGCGGTTGGCATAGAGCTGCTGCAATGATGTCAGCATCTCACGCGAATGGCCCACCTGCTCCACGACTTCGAGCATGGATTCATAGGCATCCTGGTAATAAATAATATTCTCAGCCTTGATCTCGTTGCGGCGGGCGCCGCAAAGCTTGGCCACCGTGTCGCGAAACGGGATGGCAGCACGGCGCAAGGCCATGCAACGGGTATTTAAAAGCTGAATCTCGGTGGCGACCTTTACGTCGGCGTTGTCGTGAATGCTTGTCTCTAGAGTTTCAATCGACTTAGAGAGATCGTCTAGGACCAGGAAGTATTTATCCGCGATGCAATCGATGAGGGAATAAAACAGGTAATCGGCGCTGCGGCGGCGGATGCGGCCCAAGCCCTTTTCAATCCGCTTGCGAATGGGTTCAAAAATCTTGCTGGGGCCTTCCCGGAACGTAATGACAAAGGTATCGCCCAGGAACATGGAGATCTGCTCAAATTTATAACGGTCGATGTGTTTTTCGTCCAAGGTCGCGGACCGCAGAATCGCAAAAACCATGTCTTCTAGGTACTCGGCCTTGGGCCGATGGTCGGTATTGAGCACGTCCTCCAACCAAACCGGGGAAATCTCAAAAAATCTTCCGACCTGCTCGACAGACTGAGTGTCTGAAAGTCCTTCAATATCAAGCCAAGTCACGCAAGTGCTGTCCGTGATGTAAGGTTCGCACGTTTCTACATCACCTACTTCGAGACTTGTGAGCCGGGTTTCGTTAAAGTGTGTCAGGAAAATCCGAGTAGGTCGATTTTCGACCCCGATAGGCATTAAGGCGCCCGGGGGCAAATCCACTTTTGAGACTCGCGATTTAAATAATTTCATATGCTTGGGGATACCTTAGTATTAGCGTAAAACCTGGAAATGTCTATGCAAACTGATTCCATGATCCGAGTCCAAAACCTTGAATGTAGCGACGGTAAGCTGTGGCGCCGCATCGGCATCGATGCTCCAAATCAGCTCAACGCGCTGAACCTAAACATCATCAATGCGCTGCAAGATGCACTGATTGAAGCCGAAGACGATGAGAACATCATCGGCGTTTGGCTAGAAGGCATGGGGGATAAAGGCTTTTGTGCCGGCGGCGATGTCCGCGCCCTCTACGCAAGTCTTAAAGACAAGAACAACACTCCTGCAGATATTACCGCGGGCCTGAAACAGTTCTTCCGCGCAGAATATTCGCTCGACGCGTACATCTACGAATTCCCTAAACCGATTGTGGTGTGGGCGGATGGAATCGTCATGGGCGGCGGTGTTGGCTTGATGATGGGGGCCAGCCACCGGGTGGTGACGGAGACGTCTACATTAGCGATGCCTGAGATTTCGATTGGCCTCTTCCCTGACTGCGGAGCCACTTGGTTTTTAAACCGGGTCGATCCAAAGCTCTCGCGTTTTCTGGGAATGACCGGCTGCCGACTCAAAGCGGCTGATGCAATCATCGCCAAATGGGCCGACCATATCGTTTTCAACGATCAAAAAGACGCAGTCCTGGCCGAGATCCTCAAGACCAAATGGGTCATCGATCCCGATGGCGATACTTCGGAGCAAGAGGATCAATTAACTGCCCTTTTGAATCGCTACAACGCCATGAAGGCAACGCGCGGAGTAGCCTCTGCCCTGCCCTCCGAAGTGAATCAGTGCGCTGATTGGATTGGCGAAGTGTTTTCGGCTCCGAGTTTGGAAGAGCTTTTTGCGCGCCTCGAAGGCAGCAAAACCAATTCTAATTTTGCCGACGAAGCGAAAAACAATTTGCTGAAAGGCTGCCCAACCACGGCCATCATTGCGTTTGAACAAGTGCGCCGCTTCCGAAAGATCACGTTGCGCCAAGCCTTCAAGATGGAAAACGAACTAGCCGTATGGATGGCGAGCCGACCTGACTTTGCGGAAGGCGTTCGCGCGATGTTGGTTGACCGGGATCGCCATCCTAAGTGGAATCCGGCGGGCTTTACGTCCAAATTAAAAGCTGATGTAGCCGCATACTTACAGACGATTTCCCCATTTTGACTTTTAGAGTCGCTTGGGTTGAAACGCGGCATGCTTAACGTTGAATCGCTCTGCTCGCGCTTGTCGTCACTCAAATGGTTAAAGGCCGAAGCTACCTGCGGCGGCCTTGCTATTCGCCTCACCGTCAATCGCCCCGAGGCGATGAACGCGCTCAATCCCGAGGTGATTGCCGAATTGGCGACTGCTTTCGCAGCCATCAAAGACTCCAATGCGCGTTGCATGATTTTAACCGGCGCGGGCGAAAAGGCCTTTGTCGCGGGCGCGGATATCAAAGCGATGACAACTATGACAGCAGCGCAGGCCGATGAGTTTGCGCGTGCGGGCCAAAAAGCATTTCGGCTAATGGAGCAACTCTCTTGTGCCACGATTGCCGCAGTGAATGGCTTTGCCCTTGGCGGCGGCCTTGAGCTCGCGCTGGGTTGCGACATGATTCTGGCCACTGAAACCGCGAAATTGGGACTACCGGAAGTAAGCCTGGGATTAATCCCGGGCTTCGGCGGTACGCAGCGACTGGCTCGTAGCGTGGGCCTAAACCGCGCTCGCGAAATGGTTTTTTCCGGAAATTTCTACAAAGCAGCGGAAGCTCGGGAAATGGGCTTAGTGAATCAGGTCTATCCCGTGGAGACATTCCAAGCCGAAGTGGAAAAATTAGCGACCACGATCTGTCAACGTGGACCACTCGCCATTCGCATGGCCAAGCAAGCAATTTTAGATGGCTGGGATGCCCCATTAGATGTAGGCATGAGCATTGAAGCCAAACATTTCTCCGAACTCTTTCATTCTAAAGATCAAAAAGAAGGCACGCTGGCGTTCGTACAAAAGCGCGCGCCCCAGTTTATCGGGGAGTAGTTTTTAACGATGATTGGAATTACCTCAATCGGAACCTACGTTCCCGCCCATAAGATCGATAACTACGATCGGATGGAGCAGTTTAATACCAATAGCTGGTTCCTCGACAATAAGACGGGCTTCCGCTTTCTTGCGCGCAAAGAGGAAACCGACGAGACCTCAGACCTCTGTGTAAAAGCTTTTCAAGCACTGCAAAACAAAACAGGAATAAAGACAGAAGAGATTCAATGCGCGGTGGTCATCACGCAGAATCCCGACGGCAACGGCTTGCCCCACAGCTCGGCTTGGCTACATCGAAAGCTGGGACTGCCGGTGAACACGGCGTGTTTTGATATTTCTCTGGGTTGCTCGGGTTACGTTTATGGGCTTTCCATCCTAAAGTCTTTCATGGAAGGCAATGGTTTTACTACTGGCTTACTTTTCACCGCCGACCCCTACTCCAAAATTCTCGATGAGAACGATCGCAATACGGAGTTACTCTTTGGCGATGCCTCAAGCTGTACTTTGATGACAGATAAGCCCAGGTATTCTATCGGCAAAACTTGCTTTGCGACGGATGGCACACGCACGGAAGCCATTTGGGTCAATCCCGCGACGGGTAAATTTGAGATGAAGGGCCAGGCGGTTTTTAAATTTAGCCTGCAGAAAGTCCCGGCTCAGATAACCGAATGCCTGGAGAAGAATCAGCTCGCTCAGGAAGAAGTTGATTTATTTATTGTGCACCAGGGCAGCCGTTATATCGTCGATAATTTGGCGGAGATTTTAAAACTTTCAAATGAGAAACTACCCTTTACCGCTGCGGAAGTGGGCAACACGGTTTCTTCCACTATTCCGCTGACTCTAGAGAGCTTAGTCGACTCGGCTCGACCGGGTAAGATTCTGCTCTCTGGGTTTGGCGTGGGGCTCTCCTGGGCTAGTACGGTAATCACGAAACAGTACGCCTAAGTCTGAGTCGATCGTCTGGCCTGTTTTGCCGAAAGACGCCTGTATCGTATGTGCCTGTTGGGAAAAGACAAAGCCATACTTGGACTCGCAACCGCGTAGACGCCGTTCGCGTAGTTCGTCGTACGTAACCCTCAAGTGAACTCCGAGCATCCAATCGCATTTGCGAGCATCCCCAACGCATTCAAAACAAGCGCCAGGATCTTTGCGTTGGATTGCGCGTGCGCGTTTTGCTAGACGGTCAAACCCGGCAAAGCCGCTAACCTGACCCAAATAGACGCCCGAGGTCTGCGAGAGCGGGACAATGATCGTGAGAATGCCCGCAGCCAATACAGCCGCTCCACGCAGTTCTCTTTCCCGCACATTCGCAACCACATTCCAGAGTGTGAAGATGAGCGGGATAGCAAATGGCGAAAAGAAACGGACCTCCAGCAAGGGCATTTTGAGTGCCACAGTTAAGAGTGCCAGTGCGCAGATCGAAAACAATGCAAAAAACTCGATAAAGCATTTACCGCGCGGAAACATCCAACGATTCCATGTCACCAAACTACAGAACAGCACCAACGACAAAGCCGCCCACATGGCCTGCCAATACCCCAACGTCATAAACGCCGTGAGAAGCAGCATCTTACTTCTCTCTATAGGCGCCGTGGTGGCTAACGAAACGATACGGTCGTGACT
>JALHPX010000002.1 GCA_022842225.1 bacterium | reverse complement strand
GCGAACGGCAATTGCGCCACGTCGTAGTGGTCACCAGCGACTACCACATGGATCGGGCCCTTGCGGTTTTTGTCCGCGCCCTGCCTGGTTTTGACATCGTCGGGTTCGCCGTACCCTCCGAGGGTGCCATCGTGAAAGTCTTTCAAGAGTACTGGAAAAACACATTATTCCGATATCTTGGCTACTGGTACCTGTAGCGCCCGCCTATTATCGACATAGCGCATTGCACCGTACTAACCCCAACCCAGTTCAGTAGTTGTTCGTGCCTCAAGAGGCATGCTACGAGTAGCTCTTCAGGTTTTAGGGGAGAGGTTCTGCAGCGACGCACTCTTTTTTTGACGGCGTTTTTAGCCAGTCTATTTACCGTTCGGTTGCTTGCCGGGGCGATCATTCTTCCCGATCCCATTCGTCCAATTTGTTCTGTTCTCGTCGTCGACCAGGGCGGTCCGCGCGAGCAATTAGAAGCGGCCCTGCAGCGGAGTCGTTACGCCACGACCGTTTCCGAAGAGGGCGCCTCGGAAATGCTCATCTACCACTGGATGGAGCTTGAGCTGCTTCGCTATCTTGGTCTGCGCGGCGCAGATTCTCAGGCTGCCGAAGAGATCTTTCACGATACTTATCTGGAAGTAATCAAATGGGTGCGTCGGCAGCGCTCACTGGACGCGCCCCCGCGGCCCTACTTGCCCATCGTCTATGTCATCGCCAAGCACCGGCTCTTTGCCGCCCATAAGCAGAGAAATCCAACGCCGTTTGGCGATATGCGCTGGGTGGCTGACTCGCAAGGGCCGCAGTTTGCCCTGCACCAGGGGTTAGATATCGGACAAGTGGAACTATACACACCGCCTTTTGTTTCTCTGGAGGATTACTCCGAACTCAGTACGCCTCCCATTCCACTCAGTGCAAGACAGCTCGGGGTGCTGCGCGGTTTATCGACGGGAGATTCGCATGGCGAGATCGCCCAGAGGCTACAACTCGACATCCGCCATGTGCATGACGCGATTGGGAATGTGGAAGCAAAAGTCCAGGAGGCGTTACAAAATCCAGCGATTCGCCGCTCCCACCTCACTTACTTGCCCGACATGAGTGCGAAAAACCGTGTATTTATTCTCAGCGCATTCCACGGCAAGAAAGAAACTTTATTGGCTGAAGGTCCCATTCCCTTTGAGCCGGGCGAGATTCAAATCATCGGTGGCTGGGTGAAGGGCGAGAGTCTTGAATCTATGGTTCGCCGTCTGGACCTCGATAGCTTGGAGGCTCGGCGCACCTACCTGCGCTTGATCTACGAACGTCGGCGCGACTACGACGAGCTCTATGGGGGCCGGGAACAGCTCTTTGTCAAAACGTTCCAGATCACGCTGGGCCCAGCGGAGGGCGAGTACGCTCTATTGCGGGGATTCGGCTTAGAGCGACCAGAAATAATTGAAGCGCTGAATATTCCAGCTGCCACAGTGCTCGGCAGAATCGATCGCATACGGGTGAAATTAGCCGCGGCCCTGAGGGCGGAGGCGGCCGATATCAGCTTGCTTCGACCTTACTATTGCTTGATCGGCGACACTCGCGATCGGGTGCAGGCGATTCTAGGAGACTCGCAGGGACGATCTTATTTAGTGGAGATGCTGATTGAGCCCGATGGCAATCGCGGTCGTCGCCAAAAACGCGAGCCCGTAACCGCCTCTCGCGCCGAAGTTGCCAAGCAGATTGCGTTCATGGACTCGGCGGTACGCAAAGTGATGGCGATGCGGGTTCTGGAGGGCAAGAGCACACCCGCAGTTGCCCGTGCTCTGAACATCGGCACGGAAACCGTGCGCAAGAAAATGGCGCTGGGATCGTTTAGTTTAGGCTTAGCTCTGCAGAAGCCGGAGCTGAATCTCTATAATTTGGAGTTAATCGATCGTTAGGGCTAGTGGCTACAGCAGTTCGCCGAGCCAAGTGCCGTAGCGTTCGCTCGCGCCTTGGCGATCTGTGAGGAAACGCCGGGCGCGTTGGCCGAGGTCGTGACGGTAGCGCTCATTCGCAATCAAGGCATCCAGGCCAATTGCCAAAGAGTCTTTGGAGTCGGTTTGCAGCAGCGCGCCTTGGTTGCGCATCTCAGTTGCCTCGCAAGACTTTTCGATCTGAGGACCGGTCACAATGGCAACCGAATAGGCAGCTGGCTCCAATACATTATGCACGGCGGTCTCAAAACTTCCACCGACGAATGCGAGTTCCGTGCGGGCGTAGAGTTCAGCCAAGACGCCCACTTTATCGACGATAACCGCGTCAATCTCCGGGTTAGCCGTAAAGGCGGTGCTGACGACTCCACCCAATTCACTGAGCCGAATAGTAAGCAGTTTTGCCGCGGCTAAGGTTTGCTCCATCTGCGCCATGGCTTTTTCTCTAGGCTCATGGGGCACGATCCAAAGCTTGATACGCGTTTCGTGTGGCTTGGCTAACCAATCCTTAATCGCTTTCCAATCCGTATCCTCGACGCTGGCTAGGAGAACCTCGAGCGAATCGTCGCTCGTCGCTTTGCGGATCTCGTTATTGCGACTCGCGCGTTCGACCACCCGATCGATGCGGGGGTCGCCCAGCATTTGGATGTTCTTCTGCGGGAAGGCTTCTTGCAGATAAGCACACGTCTCCGAATCTATCGTCGCAATACGAGTAACTGGCGCGAGTAGGCTCTTCCAATAGGTCCGCTTACTCCAGGACATCGAACGGGGAGTCGGCACGTGCACAGCTCCAATGGAAATGGCTACGTTGTCTTTCTCCAGCTGATCAAAAAGCACAGGCCAAAGTTCTGCATGCAAAGAGACAAAATAGGCAGGCTTGAGCAGGGCCACGTAGCGGCGCACTGACCCCGATAAATCCCAACAGAGGTAATCAGCGTAATCCCAGGGCACGGTTAAACCCGTAGCATCGCGTCGCTTGATTTCATTTGCCGCAGCCATTTCTGCCGATGGACTAAAGAAGCTAACGAAGATCACCGAGTCGGACTCGCGCGCGCGGACTTTCTCCATCAAAGGGATGGCTTGCTCCATTTCCCCAGCGGAGGCGACATGAAACCACCACAACTTGCCGGGGACTGCTTCACGAAACAGCGAAAGGCGTGTTTGCAAACCGCGTCTGGCCGAAACCAATCGACGTATTTTGGGATTGAAAAACGAGAGCATCCAAGCAACCGCAATCGCCACCCGAAGGCCCAGGGCATACAAAATAAAAAACGGCTTCATACGGGAAACGGCTCCAGAGTCGGGAAGGGCAAATCAATTCCCCAAGATAACGGCTTCGGCGGGCTGGTAAATAAGCGGCGCTCGAGATGTTGAGAGGCCTTAAACACGTCTTCGGGAGTGATGTCTTCTAAGCAAACGCGTTTACCGCGAATGCAAGGTGCTTGGCCGTTCTTGGAGCAAGGCCGGCACCAGAGTTGTTTCTCGACGAGAACCGATTGCGGCGTATAGGGCAAGCACCCCAGGGCCGCCGAAGTGGGGCCGAAAATCAAAACGCTTGGCACGCCCAAAGCATCGGCTACGTGCATCAGGCCTGTGTCATTCGCGATGACGTATTCGCAGGTGCTGACCGCAGCGATGGCATCGGGCAAATTGAGTTTGCCTTGGAGTTGGAGCACTCGCTGAGTGGGAAAATCTTCCGCGATCTGCTGGCAGAAAGTATCTTCCGGACCACCGAAGATCAAAAACGAATGGTCAGTCTTATCGATTAAACGACCGAGCAACTCGCGAAATTTCTCAGGCGCCCAACGCTTGCCGGGCCACTGAGCGGAAGGAATCAATCCCACGCGCGATCCTTTGGGATATGCCGTAAGAGCGATCTCGACGCGCTCTAGCGATTTGGGATCGAGTGCAATCTCCGGCCCCAGGCCGTCATACTGCACACCCCAGCTCTGAATGGGGTCGATAAACTTTTCCAGAAACCTGCGATCGTCTAAGAGCGGGAGTTTGAAAGTAAGCGCCAAGCTTCGACGAATATAATGTTTGTTAAAGCGTTTCTTGGATCGGGCGTGGATCCACGGCAGCATCAATCGCGATCGCAAACTGCCGTGCGCATCGTAAACGGCGTCGTATTTCTCTACATTAAGATCGCGCACCAGCTTGCGCAAAGAAGCGGCGCCGCCCTTCCTATCGACTGACCAAATCCGATTGAGATGAGGATTGTGCTCCACCAACGGCAAAAAATCCGAGCGCACGGCCATATCAATTTGCGCATTTGGAAAACGCTTCCGCAGGCAGCGCACTGCTGCAGTCGTCATGATGATGTCACCTAAGCTGCTAAAACGGAGGATGAGGATCTTGGAGAAGGTCTCGGCCAATCACATCTCCTTGGGACATTGGATGCCCAACAGGCCAAGCCCGTTTTCTAGAACCTGCCGGGTCGCATTGACGAGGCCCACCCGGACTGCCTTTTGAACCGGATCGTTCGCCTGGAGGACGGGGAATTGGTAGTAGAAGCGATTAAACGCTTTGGCGGTTTCCACTAAGAACTTCGGCAGCGCAAACGGATCATTCTCCGCCACGACCTGATGCAAAGCGCCTCGGAAGCGACTTAGTTGCAAAATCAGCAGTTCTTCTTCGATGGCAAAATCGTAGGTGTCGACCTTAGGAGGATTGTCCAAATCGACGATACCCGCAGCTTTTTCGAGCAATGAGTAGCAACGCACGAGAGAGTACTGAACATACGGGCAAGTTTCGCCATCGAGGGCCAGGATTTGATCCCAGTCAAACTCAATCCCACGCTGGCGGTGAGCCGCCATTTCACCGAAGATCACAGCCCCAATGCCAACCATCTCGGCAACTGTTTCCTTGTTAGCTAGGTCGGGATTCTTCTTGGTGCATTCGATAAGCGCGCGGCTTTTGGCTTCATCCAATAGGTCGTCGAGGAAAATAACCCGGCCTTCACGTGTCGACATTTTCTCTTGGCCAAACATCACGGTGCCAAAGGAAACATGCTCGCACTTAGAGGCCCACTGCCGACCCATTTTCTTCAACGTGCCAAACAACAGTTGGAAATGAAGTTTTTGTTGTTCGGAAACCACGTAAAGCATCTTCTGGCAGCCAAAACGCTCTTCGCGATCAATTGCTGCTGCGATATCGCGCGTGAGATAGAGCGTTGTGCCGTCTTTTTTCTGAATCAGCGCCGGGACATCGATGCCTTCGACATCGACGATATAGGCGCCTTCACTTAGACGGGCTCCGGCTTCCTTCTTCACCATGGCTAAGGTATCGGCCATATCAGCGATATAAGCACTCTCGCCTTCGACATGATCGAAGCGCACTTGCATCCGCTGAAGAGTGTTTTCCACTGCCGTCAAACTGAGGTCGCGGATCTTTTTCCACAGCTCTGTGGCTTTTGGATCGCGGCTTTCTAATTTCTGCAGCCACTTAGAGCCAAGTTCATTAAACGATGGCTCCTGTTCGGCCTCTTTGTGAAAGCGCACATACAACTCAAACAGGTGCTGCATCGCTTGAGCATTGGAAGTGCCGTTTAGAATTGAAGCATCGCCCCACATATCGACTGCGGCCAAGAGGCGGGCAAACTGCGAGCCCCAATCGCCGACAAAGTTGACGCGAATGGTTTCGTAACCCAACCGCTCGTACACATTGGCAAGAACGCTTCCGATCAGCGTGCTGCGGATGTGTTGGAACGCTAGTTTCTTAGCAATGTTCGGAGAGCAGTATTCGATTAAAACTTTTTGACCCGCGCCGGACCGGTCCTGGCCGTAGAGAGGGCCATCCACTTTGAGCTGGTGCAAAGTCGCCTCTAAAAGGGCTGGCACTGGCCATTTAAAATTGGCGTAAGGGCCTGCCGCTTTGACGGTGATCGGAGAGCCCTTGAAGGCTTGCTTAAAATTCTGTTCTAAGTCCTTGGTGACTTCGTGGTTCTGTTTTCCCAACGCTTTAGCGATGCGGAAACAGGGCAAGGCGACGTGGCCCATGGCGGGATTAGGAGGAAGAGTCAATTCGGCCAAAATCTGGTCCGCCGTGATCTCCGGATTCTTCCAATATTCCGCTATTTTCCGTGCTAAATCCGACCTTAAATCCACAAAGGGCATGTGCAACTCCGCGCCCGGGAGAGTATCGAACCGAGCCTAATCTATCAAGGTAGATGTGCCGGTGCCTGGGCACTGGGACTGGCATTTGCCGTCGGGCGTTTCTTCTTGGGGACAAACTCGCGAACGAGTTTTCGGGCGGCCAACAATGTCCCAAACGGGTAGGGCAAGTGGCAATCCACAGCGGGCACCAAAAGGTGAAATGCGGAATGCCGCGCTCCCACCCCAGAAAGTGTCTGCTGGTAGAGCTCAATGCGATTGGTGTGCAGATTCTCGATCCAGGCCGTGCGCGTTTGGTCTTCAAAGGAACAGCTGGAATCTAAGCCGACGCTAAAGTTGCGCGCCATTGTCGGCAAAAACGGCAGGAGCCGGTAAAGGCGCTTGGTAGCCTCTACAAACGACGATTGCGTGGCTTCTAAGGCGGTATCGGCACTGGCACTCGACCAAATACACAGCTCTTTGGTTTGACCAAACGAAAACAACTGCACCGGCCACATCTCGCTTTGAGGATCGGGAATGTGCCAATCGTCGAGATACACCGTCACAGGCCGCATGGGTGCCGGGCAGGCTTCGGCGCTTGCAGTAATGCGCAATCCATACAGCGATTGATCCGCGCAGGTCTGGCCCGTCGATAAATTTTGAAGTTTGAGCGCTTGTGGGTTGTGGCGACAGAGTGCGGTCAATTGATTCCAGGGCAGGTTCCAAATCCAGCGCTTCGCGCTGATCGGGCCAAAGCCGCGGAAAGAGATCGTCATGCCGCCATTCTTATTAGGCTTACATTCCTCGATCGGATGCAGTCCCAACGAAAGAGACACTCGCGAGACATCCTTTGGAACCATGTTCGACGGATCCCAATAAGCAAAATCATGAAAGCGATAGGCGTTGAGAAATTGAGCTTCTGAAACCATCGGCAGTGATCGGCCCATCCATTTCCAAACGGCTTGAGAGAGCGAATACAATTCAGGGTGGCGCTGCAAAGTCTTGCGGACTTCAGCAAGCCAAGGTTTGTCCCACGTAAGTAATTCTTCTGGTCCCGTTTTTTTCTCAATCGCACTCACGGGTACAACCGGCTCGGGCAGCGAGGGGAACATCTTGCGAATATTTTCGGGGTGCCAAATCAGATTGCGCTGAGGGCTAACGATTTCGAGATTCCAGCTTTCGCTCATTTGCAAGTCAAAGGCGGTTCCCAAAAGACTGGGAATCGATTGGGGCCGGTGATCGCTTTCTAACGATAGCCATCCCATGGCGCCGGGTCCGCCGTGTTCTGCCATGGCTTCGGAGTAACGTCGCAGCAGCCAGAGTCCTGCTGGTTCATCCCCCACTACGACGAGTTCATACTCTTGCAAGTTGCTTTCCTCTTTTGAAACCGAAGACCTTGATCGTAGCCGCTAGTCTTCGGGCTGTAAACCGGCGCTGACGCGTTGCACTTTGAGTCGGTAATTCGTCTCTCCGGTGTTGGTAAATCTCTGCACTCCGGAATATGCTAGTGGATATCCCTTTATGGAGCACGCTATGCGCCAACTCTTTTTAGCTGGTTTGATGACTCTTACACTCTCCGGAGCCATTGCCGCACCCGCGGGGCCTCCGGTCTTTCTCCTGCCCATGGCTTGCTCGGAACTATTGCCCGATACAGATCCTTTTATTCGCTTCTTGGACTCGGTCGCGCGCGGAAATTTGCTCACAGAGAACGCGCTTTCCAAACGCATCTTTCGTTTAATGGCTTTGAGAGAAAAAGTGGCTGAGACCATTCGAATTGGTCGCGAGCGCAATCCCGTCGACATCATGGTGCAAAAAACTTTGTGCTTTTATCGTCAGCAAAAAGAGCCTCTCAAGCCCGTGCCATACGACGATGAAGCGTTCTTGGAGTTCTTAAAAGGCGGAATCGACGACATGGAGAAGCAGATCTCAGCAGCGATCCGACAAGAAGAGATTGAACGTTTCCAGAAGAAAGAATTTGAACGCAAGCTAGAGCAGAACCGCGAGCGCGAAGATCAACTCCGCCGCCAAGCCGCGCGGGATGCGGAAAAGGAAATGAAGCAAATCTCGGACTCGGCCAAGCGCCAAGTTAAGAACGGCACCTGATATAAGCTTCGAGCTATACCCGGGCTACTCACGCGAGTATAAGGCTTTCATGGCAGCTCCAACTTCGAAGGCTCTTAGTTCCGCAAAGTTAAAAAAATTCCTCTGCGACTTGGCATTGGGAGTCGGCAAGATCCATCTCAAGTATTTTGGCAAAGTTGCCTATATCGATCGGAAAGAGGGCGCAGGCCTAGTTACCGAGGCCGACCACAAGTCCGAAAAGTATGCGCTGCAGAAAATATTCAAGAATTTCCCCAAAAGTACGATCATTACAGAAGAAACCGGAAAGCACGCCGGCACGGGTGAATTAGTCTGGATTTTAGACCCGCTCGACGGCACGACGAATTATGCCCATGGTTTCCCGTGGTTCTGCGTCTCGATTGCAGTGCACGAGAATGGAAAGCCTCGCGCGGGAGTGATTTACCAGCCGCTGACGAAGGAACTTTTCTACGCGGAGAAGGGTCGGGGAGCGACACGGAACGGTAAAAAGATAACTGTGTCGAAAACAACAGAATTGCGCGACGCCTTGCTGGGAACGGGGTTTTATTACACCACCGGCAAGAAGCTCGCTGAAGAAGTAGAGATTTTTAGAAAGGTTCAGGACAAAGCACTCGGAGTGAGACGTCCTGGATCGGCAGCGATGGACTTAGCGTACATGTCGTGTGGCATCTACGACGGCTTCTGGGAAAGAGGCTTAAGCAGCTGGGACGTCGCCGCAGGAATGATTTTGATCGAGGAAGCCGGAGGTAAGGTCACTGACTACCGCGGCAATCCGACAGTAGTAGACTCGGGTGAGTTAGTTGCCACGAATGGCATCTTGCACTCACCGATATTGGAACTAATTCGCGGCTAGCCCAAGGACGGTAGCTTTCCGCCCCCTTCCCAAAGAGGATGCATGGGGGAGTTGGATACAAACCGTCGTTGGATCGTGCTTTTGAATAAGGCTCCCAAGGGACCTTTTTCAGCCGAAGAGATCCGCGAACTACTTACCAAGGGAGTCATTCGCCGAAATGACTTAGCCAGCGTCGTTGCGGAAGCCAACGGTAAGAAGAGCGAATGGAAACTGATTTGGCAGTACGTCGAATTTGACAGACGCGCCGGCCTTCAGCCCGTCAACGCTACCAACACCAAAGAAAATTCGGACCGCCGCAAAACACTCTCTGCCGAAGAACAGCGCGCGGCTGCACTTAAAGCACTTCCCGAAAACTGGCAGGACATTGCGCCAGAAGATCTCTTGCCGCATTCCACCAGCAATTCAAATCAAATCGATACTAGTTTCCAACCCGAAGAATTTGAAAAGAGCGCACGCCAGCCCTCTGAATTCCTGCCTCGGATGCGGACCGCATTTGCGGGACTAGTTTGTGTCGTCGGTGCTTACTACTTTGCGTTCTACAAAAAAGCAGAACCCGTTCCAGTGGCCGCTCCTAAAATGTTGCAGCAGCCGGCTTCGGTACAAGTGCCCGCGCGGATACCGGCGCAAACCCGGCCCGTCGCACCGCCGCTGGCCACTCAAGCAGCGCCAGCGCCTTTGTCGCGTCCCCGTTCCATCGATCCGAATTTAGATGATAACCGTGATGCCGATCGCGGAGAGATTGATGAAGAAGAAGCGGATATTGGCGGACCAAAACGCACCGCAATTAAACGCAAAAAAGCTCGCCCTGTAGAAGCTGAGGAAGAAGAAGCAGCAACCCTTGAAGAGGAAGAAGAGGGCGATTCCGGCGGTGGAGATGAAGGCGGCGGCGAAGAGAACCCCGAAGACGAGATGTAGTCGCCGCAGCCCCCGTTTTTCTCGGTACACTCAAATTCTTGACATTTCATGAACTGTCATGATATATTCCAGGTCATGAAGCTGAAGAAGTTTGCCACCCAAATAGACGAGACGGTTCTTCGAGATCTAAAGCGCTTTGCTGCGGCCTCTGACCGTAGCATTTCAGGCGTTGTGACAGAGGCCGTGGCGCAATATTTACAGCGTGTGCAGGTGCGACCTGCCTTTGGAAGCGCAATGGAAGAGGTTTTGAAGGACCATTCTGAGCTTTTAAAGCGATTAGCTAAATGAAAGTCACTCTGTATCCCACGCTACAAGAAGTCTTGGTCCTTCATGATCAGCTGATCGAGCGCTTTGGAGGTGCAGGCGGCGTGCGGGATTTAGGGTTATTGGAGAGCGCTCTACAGCGCCCCCAAACGGGATATTATAAGACTCTGTCGCTTGAATCTGCTGCCTTGCTTCAAAGCCTAGCCCAAAACCATGCTTTTGTGGATGGCAACAAACGGGTTGCCTTCGCCACGACTGCTATTTTTCTCCGAATGAATGGTTACCGACTTAAAGTGGAACCGGATAACGGCGAACGATTCATTATCGAATCACTGATTGAGAAAAAAGTCGGTCTCGAGACCATTGCCGGCTGGCTCGAGAAGCACATGAGACCTGCTTAATTTTCTTTCATTGAAGCCAACCGCTTGGTTGTGACGCTTCGCTGCTTTGACGGCCCACCCCAAGATCCAGTATCCCTGTCAATAGGTCTATGAGCACCGAGCTAAAACTAAAACTTCCTCACAAAATTGATGGACCCGATGGCATCCCGGTCAAACCCCGCTTTCTCATTGCTGTATCAGGCGGCATGGATTCCATGGTGCTGCTGCACGCGGTAGCGCAGGAATTCTCAAAAGAAGATTTTGCGGTGGCTCATTTTAACCACCGCACTCGTGGCAAAGAGAACGAAGAAGATGCTTCGCTCGTGCGCAAAGCTAGCGAAGATTTGGGCGTTGAGTTCTATCAAGGCAGCCGTCACCAAATCGGCCCCGCTCCAGAAGAGGTGCTGCGCAATCTGCGGCGCGAATTCATGGAATCGATTGCCGAGAAACACGATTTTGATTTCATCTGCACCGCACACCACGCTAATGATCAGTTGGAGACAGTCTTGATGCGTCTATTGCGCGGCACCGACTGGCGCGGCATGGGCGGAATTCGGGAAAGGGCGGGTAGGTGGTTGCGACCGCTGCTAACCGTCTCGCGCGAGAGCATCGAACACTACGCCAAGAAAAACGCCGTCGCTTATCGGCAGGATCTTTCTAATTACAATGCGCGCTATTTTCGCAATGCAATTCGGCATGGGGCTGCGCAAGAGTTGCTGCAAGTGGCGGAGAATTTCGGCATGTCCCGCCAAGCGGCTTTGGACAATGTATCGGAGTGGTGCCGTCGCGGGGTCGAGGTGCAGGATTACCTCGACGAACAAGTAAAACGACTTGTCGATGAATTAGCCGTGCAAACGCCGTTCTGGGTGCGCGTTTCTTGCGAAGCGTGGGACCAGGTGCCCAAGCCACTCAAAGCGCATGTGCTCAATCAAATGAGCGAACGCTTCTTGGGGAAGACAGTTTGCCGCAAACAGCTCAAACTTTGGCTGAAACATATTCGACAAGGACAAAAACGCTTTCATCTAAAAGACGGCATCAAAGTGCGCGTGTCGATGGGGTATTGGTACTTGTTGCTCGATAAAGAGGCTCCCGAGGCTTCCCCTGAACGCGGCGAAAACGGAATTTTTCATTTCGAAGAAATCAAGACCGACTTGAAAATTCTCGTGCCGAACTTAGAGAATAGCTGGGAAGCTCGCTACTTTGAAGCAGGTGACCGCCTGGCCAGTTCCGGCAAAAAACTCAAAGAGATTTTCCAGCGCCGTCGCATTCCCGCACCCGAACGAAAACTCATTCCGGTATTAGCAAGACCCTCCACCTCCCAAGTCCTTTGGTACTTAGGCAGCGAGGAATCTCTGCTGGAAGTTTCCACGGCGCGGTGTGACTTCCCATTCCTACAAAGCTAGTGAATTTTTCCAGGCGGCTTTAAACACCTGTAAACAAGAGTACTTACAATCGCATCCAAAAAAGGGGGAGTCGCGGTTCACTATTCTTTTATCTAGCATTCAGCGATCTCGGGAAAATACCGAAGAGACCTTCAGAAGGGTCCTTCAAATATGAAATCTTCCCAAAAAACGTTAGTGGCCTGGCTCCTCCTAGTCGTTGCGACGATGATGCTGTTTCAGACGGCACGCATTCAAAAGAAACCGACTAAGATCCCCTTCAATCTCTTTATTGAGCACGTGAAGAAGGGTGACATTGCAAAGGTCACTTTTAAGGATCATGGCAAAATCGAAGGCGCGTTTAAGCCAACGATTCTAAACGGCCAACCTTTCGAAACCACCGGCGATACGTCGGCAGAATTTTATATCAAGATGCTCGATGATCACGGCATCGTTCCGAACTACGAATTAGATCAAGGCAGTCCGCTCTGGCTCGCGTTCCTCCTAAACTGGGGACCGATGCTGATTTTCTTAGCGCTGCTTTTGTTCTTCCTGCGCCAGGTGCAAATGGGCAGCGGCAAAGCTATGCAATTTGGTCGATCGCGCGCGAAGCTGATGACCGAAGGCAACACCCGCGTGGTGTTCGCCGACGTTGCTGGCTGCGATGAAGCCAAAGAAGAATTGAAAGAAATCGTCGATTTCTTAAAAGATCCTCGTAAGTTTACGCGCCTCGGTGGACGTATTCCCAAAGGCGTATTGCTCTCCGGGTCTCCGGGAACAGGGAAGACGTTGCTCGCTAAAGCCGTTGCCGGCGAAGCAGGCGTGCCGTTCTTCAGCATCAGCGGTTCTGACTTCGTAGAAATGTTCGTCGGCGTCGGCGCCAGCCGCGTTCGCGATCTTTTCGAGCAAGGTCGCAAACACGCTCCTTGCATTATTTTTATCGACGAAATCGATGCTGTCGGCCGTCAACGGGGCGCGGGCCTTGGTGGTGGACACGACGAGCGCGAACAAACGTTAAACCAACTCCTAGTCGAGATGGATGGCTTTGACTCCAAAGAAGGCGTGATCTTAATTGCAGCGACGAACCGTCCTGACGTTTTAGATCCAGCCTTGATGCGCCCAGGTCGTTTTGACCGCAACGTCGTCGTCAACCGTCCGGATGTCCGGGGCCGTCACGGCATCTTGCAAGTACACACGCGCAAGACTCCCTTAGCTGAAGACGTGAATTTGGATCATATTGCTCGCGGCACCCCGGGATTCTCCGGCGCTGACTTGCAAAACTTGGTCAACGAAGCAGCGTTAATTGCAGCTCGCAAGAACCGCACTTCTCTCAGCCAACGCGAATTTGATGAAGCCAAAGATAAAGTCATCATGGGCACCGAGCGGAGATCGATGATCATCAGCCCAGAAGAGAAGAAAGCGATTGCGTACCACGAAGCGGGCCACGCGATTGTCGGACTCTCCTTAGAAGGCTTGGATCCGGTGCACAAGGTGACTATTATCCCTCGCGGCATGGCTCTCGGATTAACGCAGACTCTGCCAAAAGAAGATCAGCTGACTCTTTCAAAGGAAAAAGCGGAGAACATGATTTCCTTCTTGATGGGCGGCCACATCGCCGAATCCATCATCTTCGGCCAAAAGACCACAGGTGCGGGCAATGATATTGAACGCGCCACTGGCTTAGCCCGCAAAATGGTCTGTGAGTGGGGCATGAGCGATGTCATCGGCCCCATGGCTGTTGGTAAAAAGGAAGAAAACGTGTTTTTGGGTCGCGAAATGCACCAAACATCGAATATCAGCCAAAAATTGGCCGAGACGGTGGACGCCGAGATTCAAAACATCATCTTCACTAACTACGAACGCGGTCGCCAAATCCTCGAAAAGAAGAAGCCTATCCTCCACGCCATGGCCGATGCCCTTCTAGAGCGCGAAACGCTGGAGAAGTCGGAAATCGACATGATCATGGAAGGGAAGACTCTTCCTGCGCTCGAGAAAAAGCCTGATGCAGTAAAAGACGTCCCGGGCGCCGCCTACCGGCCTGTGACAAGGCTCGCGTAACCGACCTTATATTCCTAAAGTATTTCCGTAACTTGCCGAAATCTAATGTAGCAGTGTATTCGTTTGTAATGGACCAGAGTGGTCCACGAAACTTTCTATGCTCTTAGATTTTCAACAATTTTTCACGGACATCCGCGAGATTATTCGCTGGCAAGATCTTGTAGATATCTTGCTGGTCACGATCATTGTGTACCGCGTTTTACTTTTGATCCGTGGAACGCGCGCAGTCCAGATGCTGACAGGTTTCGGCATCATTTTGATTTTTTATTTCCTCGCCGACAAGCTGCGCTTTCACACCTTGCACACGGTCCTCGTGGAGTTCTTCAACAACCTCATTTTGATTTTGATCATCGTCTTCCAGGACGAGATCCGTAAAGCGCTCACGCAAGTAGGCCGAAATCCGTTTTTTGCAGGCACGAATACGATCGAAGAAGTGGCAATCATCGAAGATATTTGCCAAGCTGCGACTGCGTTGGCGCACCAGCGCGTCGGTGCGTTGATTGTTTTGGAACGCGAGACGGGACTGAAGAATTACATCGAAGCAGGCACGCTGATTGACTCCCGCGTCAGCACCGATCTGATTATCTCTATCTTCCATCCGTCGTCGCCAATTCACGATGGAGCTTTGATCATACGTGGCTCTAGAATCACTTCAGCGGGCTGCCTATTGCCCATTACGCGCGATCCAAACGTGCACCGAGAGCTCGGCACTCGTCACAGAGCCGCTATCGGTTTAACGCAAGAGACGGATGCAGTCGTCATCGTGGTGTCCGAGGAGCGTGGTGAAATGTCGCTGGTGCACCATGGTCAGATCGTTCGCGACTTGGATGTGAACGGGCTGCGTCATCAGCTATTGGAACTTTTGGGTCTGCGCAAACAAGAAACGCGTGAAACAGAAAGGGGCCAATCATGAAGACCTTTCTCTTAGCTTTGCGCCGATTTTTGAGTAGCCAACACGGCTCCTTGTCGTGGAGCGAAAGCTTTGCACTTAAAGCCGTGAGCTTGCTCCTGGCGCTGATTCTTTGGATTACGATTTTGGGTTTCAAAAAAGAAGAACTGGAAAAACGCGTGCTCTTAAAGCCGCTCCATTCCCCCGATGTCATCATCACCAACGAGATCCCCAACTACATTACTTTCACTCTGTCGGGCCCCCGGGTGCTTTTGAAAAAAGTAGAGCAGGGCATCAGCGCTATTCAGCCTGATTACCGTCAGGCCCAAGAGGGCGTGGTGGGCTTCCCCATCCGAGAAGACCTGATTGGCGAATTGCCCACAGGCGTGCGCGTCGTAAGCTTCTCCCCCGCGATGGTACAAATTCGTTTAGAGAAAGTGGCGCAAAAATCCATTATCGTCCGTCCTATTTTACAAGGGGAGCCACCGGCGGGGATGGAAGCTGTCGCCACCGTGATTCCCGCTAAGGTGGCTATTTTAGGACCTAAATCGGCTGTAGAAGGCTTGGAATTTATCCCCACGGAACCCATTGCATTAGCTGCAGATGGTTCGGCGCAGTCCACGGAAATTGGGCTGGAAGTCGACAAAATGCAGAAATTGCAGCTCACCGGTGATAAGACTGTCCAGGTCAAAATACGCTTTAAAAAGAAAAAGTAGGCCATGGACAACGGCAAATCGAAGTCGAAAATTTTTGGCACGGATGGAGTCCGGGGAATCGCCAATCAATACCCCATGACGAGTGAGCTCGCGATGGCTATTGGGCGCGCGGTGAGCTACTTGCTCTGCGGACGCGACGCGCGTCGCACCAGCCCCAAAGTTGTTATCGGCAAGGACACCCGGCTCTCAGGCTATATGTTAGAGAACGCACTCTCCGCGGGCTTTTGCTCGATGGGCGCGCGCGTATACCTCGTAGGCCCCCTGCCAACTCCCGGAATTGCCTTTATCACTCGCAGCATGCGCGCGGACGCGGGCGTGATTATTTCCGCTAGCCACAATCCTTATCAATACAACGGCATTAAGATCTTTGATCGCTTTGGTTACAAATTGCCGGATGAAAAAGAGCGCGAAGTAGAGCGTCTCATTCAATCCGAAGAACTCGATAAAGTTCGCCCGACCATGGAGCACATTGGTCGCGCCAGTCGTATCGACGATGCGATTGGTCGCTACATTGTTTATTTGAAAGACACCTTCCCGCAAGACGTAAACTTAGAAGGCATCCGAGTTGTCTTGGATTGCGCTAATGGCGCTGCTTATAAGGTCGCTCCCATTGTATTTGAAGAATTGGGCGCGGAAGTTTTCCCCATCAATTGCTCGCCGAACGGCATGAATATTAACGAGCAATGCGGAGCGGTCTATCCACAAGCCATGGCGCAAGCCGTGCACCACCACCGCGCCGAGATTGGCATTGCGCTCGATGGCGATGCCGATCGATTGATTTTATCCGATGAAAAAGGCGAGATTGTCGACGGCGACCAAGTCTTGGCGATTTGCGGACTGCATATGTTGGCCGAGGGCAGATTGAAAAAGAACACGCTCGTCACCACTCCGATGAGCAATATCGGACTCGATATCGCCATTCGTGCGGCAGGCGGCAAGACGGTTCAAACGCAGGTCGGTGATCGTTATATCGTTGAAATGATGCGCGCGCAGGGTTTCAATCTGGGCGGCGAGCAGTCAGGCCACGTAGTCTTCTTAGATCACAACACGACTGGCGATGGCATTATTGCCGCACTCAACATTCTTTCCATCATGAAAAAAACCGGCAAACCGTTGTCGGAACTCAAGAAGCAAGTGACGTTGTATCCCCAGGTTTTGGAAAACGTCATCGTCCGCAACAAGCGCGAGCTATCCGAAGTTCCCGCGATTGTGGATGTGATAAAAAAGGTAGAAAAAGCGCTAGGACAAAAAGGCCGAGTAGTAGTGCGATACTCTGGCACTGAGCCACTGGCGCGCGTAATGGTAGAAGGCGAAGACGATGTTCGTATTCGTGCATTTGCCGCCGAAATCTCTCAAACACTCCGCGCACAATTAGGTTAGTCCCATGCAGGTTTTAGTTACTGCGAATGCAATGCGAGAGATCGATTCTCTTGCGGTAAAACGTTTTCATATTCCCGAAATGATCTTGATGGAGCACGCGGCGATGGCGCTAGCGGGTTCTTTGGCGTCGCGTTTTGGCCGAGCCTTGGGCCGCACTCGCGGGCTTGTCTTCGCAGGTCCTGGCAATAACGGGGCGGATGCAATTGCGGTAGCGCGCATGCTGTGGATCAACGGCCAGCGCGGGATCTCGATTGTGATTACGCCTGAGACCAAAGCCTCCCCGCTGTGGGCTGCACAAATTGGAATGGCCAAGCAGCTGGGAATTCCCTTCTTAAAAGACTACCAAGCAGCGTTAGCTGCGGCCGATTGGGTACTCGACGGGATCTTTGGCGTGGGTCTGTCGCGAGCTCCCGAGGGGACGTTTGACGAGTGGATTACCGCAATTAATGGCTACGCCGGCCGCAAATTTATTCTCTCTATCGACGTACCAAGCGGCATGGACGCGACTACGGGGCAGATCTTATCCAATGCTGTGCGCGCGTCGCGCACCGTCACTCTCGGTTTTGCCAAGACGGGTTTGGTAACGGGCCAGGCGCTGGATTATGTAGGCGGTCTCACGGTCGCACCGATTCAGATCCCGCGGGATCTTTCGGATGGTTTAGGTGCCGCTTATCTACTCGATGCCGCGGATGTGCGGGCATGGCTGCCCAAGCGAGAGCGCGATAGTCACAAGGGCAGCTTTGGCAAAGTGTCGGTCGTAGCCGGCGACCATTCGATGATCGGTGCGGCTACGCTATCGTGTCTGGGATCGTTGCGTGCGGGGGCGGGACTAACGGAACTCGTGGCCGCAGATTCTAAATCGCTCGATCGATCGCTGTTCGCGCAGGAAGTGGTGCTGACCGATCAGGCAAAATGGCAGCCTGGTAGCTCTGTCGTCGTTATCGGACCGGGTCTTGGCACAGGTCCACAGGCTAAGCAGATCTTAGAAGAGTGCCTGCAATCCAAAGTTCCGCTGGTTATCGACGCAGATGCACTGACTTTGATTTCTGAAATGCCTGCAGGGACTTACCAAAAATTGCGCGCCGGCACTGAAACACTTTTTACTCCCCATCCTAAAGAAGCAGCGCGCTTACTCGATAGCTCCGTCGAAGAAGTGCAAAGAGATCGATATCGCGCGGCTCAAGCACTATCGGAAATGTTTGGTGCCACAATTCTATTGAAGGGTGCGGGGACGATCCTTGCGGAAAAAGGCAAACCTCTGGCAGTGGTGCCAACGGGGGATGCGGGACTTGCTAAGGGCGGAACGGGAGACGTACTGGCAGGAGTGGCCGCTGGCTTCATGGCACAAGGTGCAGAGCCCTTTGCGGCGGCCAGTGCTGCTAGTTACTTGCACGGCAAGGCCTCGGAAATTCTCACCCAGCGTCATGGCCACACTTACTCGACGCTGGCTCACGAAGTAGCCAATACGATTAGCGACGCTATCGGGGAACTGTAATGCGCGCGTTGCCTGATTTAAATTCGCTGCAACAGTTTGCGGAGCAGTGCTTAGTAGCCTGGCCGAACGGCGGCGTGGTGGCACTCGAAGGTGAGTTGGGTGCTGGCAAAACGACCTTTGTACGGTTGTTCATTGAGGCACTTTGCCGAAAAACTTCCCAGCCAGTCCCTCGCATCATCAGTCCAACTTTTGTGCTCCACCAATCCTACGATCTCAATCCGTGCGTGGAACACTTCGACTGGTACCGCCTGGAGAAAGTAAACGAGCAGCAACTCGTCGAAATCGGATTCTGGGATGCGGTCGAACGCGCCGAATCCCAAAAAGGCTACGTCTTCGTCGAATGGCCCAGTCGTTGGTCAACTCAAGCTCCTGTGTTTACCCACACGCTACGTTTCTCTGTTTCGGCCGAAGGCGCGCATTTTCTCGAAACGTTTTAAGCTTGAGGAACATCACGGGTAGCCACAGGACGGACTTTCTTGCAGTAGGTGCTAACGCTTCTCCGCGGCCGGAGACTCGATCGCTTGGCATTCGATAGTAGTCTGGTCCAAATTGGGCTTTAGCGTCCTAAAGGAAAGTTGAAAACCGCCACTCTTGGTATTTGATACGATGAATAGTTCCTTACCTTTTTTGATTTCAGGGCGAGAGTGGATTGTATCTGGAGCATACTTACTGAAAATGTAAGAGGTTCCCTTCGCCTTTTTCGCAGTAGTGGCCTCTAGTTTAATGGATGTCTGGAAGCCATCGATAGAAACTTCTGCGGCATCGGGGCCCGCGGGCACAATAAGGTAAGTCCAATGAAGTGCCGGACCTTTATTGTCAGCGGTCGTGCCAGCCGTGGAATCTTCAGAACACTCAAATTTGGTTGCCGCTATGGCCTGCGACCCAACCACGTTTACAGCAATAATAAATAACAAAAATCGGAAAATACAATTTGAGTGGCTGACGCTCATCACTCTCGTTGCCATTTTGATTCAAAATCCTTCAACGCTCACTATAGGCTACCGGTGCCAAGGCGGCTTTAGAGCGATCGACCACCCGTGGCAGCAAAGTTAAATCTTAGATAAGCCGTTTTGATTTTAGACCAACCTAAACGCACTTTGTAATTTTTGTGAGTGGATAACGACGACTGAAAGGTTTGGTCCAAAATTTCGTATTCCCGAATCGCCCGTCTCAGATCAGGACCGCAGCTCTCAAATCCTCGCCCGAGTCCCGACTTTAGCCCGCTAAGGGTGCTGCCAAAATTTTGCAAATCTCTGGAGAAGCTTGAGAACTCGGCAATTCCAGCGCACGAAGTGCGGTAAATTGCGATTTCTTTGCAAAGTTTGGAGATAAGACTTTCAATTTCTGCCTGCTTAAAGTGGCTCCCCGGACGATGGGTGCGTCGATCGCCGCGATTTGCTTCACGACCTCCGTCGCGGCCCGACCTTGCGGGTGGCTCCGCGTCGACGACGATACAACTTAATGTCACAGCCAGCATTACCCACAACTTACTCACTGTCTCACCTCCACCGGAGCGTCGACAATTTTGTCGAAGACGATTTGCCCAAGTTTATTTTGCAGACGGACTCGGATTTTATTTTTCGCCAGACCAGCGGATGCCGCGGCATTTAAGAAAAATCCTTTGAACCGAGTACCATCGGTAGCTTTCTCGTCTAGCGCGACGAACTCTCCCGTTGTTTGGTACCAGCTGGTTTTTCCCACGCTGGCATCGGCCAAGCTAATTGCAACCTTGAGATCGTCTAGCAGCTTGGCATCCCCCAAGCTCTTAACGCGCACTGCATTGAGATAGCCATTGCCTCTACCGACATCGCCTACGCGCATCGATTTTGTCGCGTAGTAATAGTCTGAGAAACTGACCAGAAAAGGCGCGTAAATCTCCTGCGTAAAGGCAAACTCCGCCACTTTTTTAGAATCGTAAAAGACTCCTGCCTTAAACGCGACCTGGGAGTCGGGCGTTACCACGCCCGTTAGTAGATTGGAGAACTCCACCTCGGAGTTTGCTTCCACCGCGGCAAGCGTGATGGTGTTTTTGTCGAATTTAACGCCCCGGATGCTCGCGGCATCGACTTGAATCGTCACCGTAGCCTTTTCGGCACGCGTCCCCCCAAAGTTTCTTAGAGTACCGCCCCAGCTTAGTTTTTCGTTTAGCTCGATTCGCTTGTTTGCTACTTCTTCCACGAGCGAGAGATTGGGCGTTTTAGCGACAAGTCGCACGCTGTTGCGATAGACGGAGTCGCAATCCGCTCGACCGTTCGCAATAGCAGCGAGTCGGGCCGGCTCTTGGTTGTCCTTGTAGCCTTGAGCATCGCCCGCCGATTTGCCGCGTTCGAGGGCGGTTAATTCGCCTTTTTTCTTTCCTTCAATCAATCCGGCGTCCCGACCCGCATTGTAACCAAGCGCTTCGAATAATCCGTCCTTTGTCCCGGCCTCTGTTCCTTTTTTTACTTCGTCTGCAAAGCCGTCTTGCAATGATTTGGCTTTAGCCGCGGCAAACGCGTCGCCGTGCGCTTTTACAAATTGAGTGCGGTAGCTATCGAGATACGAGGCGGTATAGGCTTTGGAGTACGCTTCGTCGTAAGCCGCTCGGTACACACCCGCAAAATCTGCGTGGAAAGGCTTAAGGCCGCTATCGAGGTACTTCCTGCCACTATAAGTAACCTTTGGCACTTGCGAAGCGGGAATGACACCCAGGCCATCGGCCGCCACTGCCTCAGTCACTTGAAAGAGGCGCAGCAAGTGGGAAACCCCGAAATAGGCAGCTTGTTCTTTCGTTGCATCGCGCTTTTCGCGGGTAGGTGGGATGACCGGCGGATCATCTTTAAGAATCTCGGCTTCACGCTGTTGGTAATTTACTTTGCGCAGTGCCTGCTCCATTTCGGATTCAACGCGCCGCTTTCCCACCGCGTATCCCGCGTCGTACCCGCGTTTCTCCGCTTCGGCAGTATCACCCAGCAAGATGCCAGATTTCATTCCGTCTGCCTTGCCTCGCTTTATTCCCGCATCAAACGAAGCTTGCAGAGAAACGTTGGCAATTCGTTCGGCCTGCTGTGCAGAGTTCTCGCGAATATCGGCGATTACATTGGCACTCACCGCCTGGGCTCGAGCGACATCAAAGGCTTTTGCAAACTCGGCCGCACGCAATTGCGAGCTACCTTCCTGTTTCCAGCTTATTTCACCCGCAAGGGCTCCAGCAATGGAACCCGGCGCACCACCAGAGAGACCCTCGGTTGCTCCGGGACCTTGTGCGTCTTTAGCTGCTTTTTGCACCACATCAGCCAGTGCTTTTTGGTAGGCCGCAATACGACTGGCGAGGAGGGTTTTTGCCTCGTCGGTGGCTTTTGCGGCGGCAACGGCCGCCTGTTCGAGCGGCTCCCAAATATCGCGTGCCCATTTCTCCGCGAGTTGCGCATCATTGAGGACCTTCGTTTGAGCAACGATTTGGCCGTCAAGCTTACTGATCTCGTCGATTGCTACTTTGATGGCGATTTGGTTTTTGGCGATCAGTGCATCTCGGTCGGCAATCGAAGTCCTAAGCGAAGCCACTTCGGCATTAATTCCAGCCAAGGTTTGGCGTGCAACGAGAAGGGAGTTTCTCGTCTCCGTTACAATTCTCTCGGCCGCTTTTAATTCCGCAGCTCGCAAACCGGATTGACGCTGGTATTCCGCAAGCGACGTTGTGTTGTCCGTCTTTTCTCTCTGGAGTTTGCGCCCTTCGGCCAACAGTTGTTGGTGCGTCGCGGTTAAATCTGCCAAGAGCTGCTTTGCTGTTGTCTCCGCGCTTTGAACCTTGGGAAGCGCTTCGTCTTGAACGATACGAAGCGATGCATTTAAGGAAATTAAGACTGTACTTAAAAACGGGCCCTTCTTAGCCAGTAAATCTTGAAACCCGTCTAACTCCTGCCAGCGCTCATCTAACTTGTCCTGAATGCTATACAACCTCTCTGCCTCTGCTTTGGCGGCGACCAAATCGGTCTTGGCTTTGTCCAGAGAACGGCTGGATGCATCGAGAGCCACTTTAGCCGCTTGCTCCTCTTTAGCGGCTGCACCGATGACTTGAGCAATAGCAGTTTGTTCGTCTGCTTTCTGGGCGGCTTGGTTGTCGATGTCGACGAGTCGCAATTTCACTTCTGCTTTTTTACCAATTAGGGCCGTGCGAGCTGCCTTGTCTTTCGCCAGCAAATCGCGCTGGGTCTTTAGAGAGGCCGCTAGTTCGGTCTGCTTTGCCTTTAACTCCATTAGCCGCTCTTCAAGCGGCCCTTTGTCAGTGGCATCCTTTAATTTGGATTGAACCTCGGCGATCTGGGTTTTTACATTTTCCAGCTGAGAATCGATGGAAGCGATTTCGGCGTTTGATTGTGTGATGGATTCGGTCAAACTTTCGTTTTCAATGTCGATTGCCTTTAGATTCGTATTCTCCGTCGATTGCTTCTTCCTCAGTTCTTCAATTGCCTTGGCAATGGCGGCAGACTTTTGAGTTTCCTTACCCAGTTTATCGTTCGCATCTGCGAGCTTTCGCTTTTGCTCCTCAAGTGTGCGCTCGATTCCCGCAATGGATTCGTCCTTCATTTGCAAAGCGTCTGACGCTTTCTGCACGATTAGATCGTTGTCGGCGATTTGCTTCTGCAAGGATCGAAACGCGCGATCGATATCGTCCATATCATTGCGTAAGTCCTTTTGCTGTTGCTGGATATCGCTTTTTTCGGCAAGCAGCTGTCGCTCTTGTTCCTCCAAATCCGTCAGCTCCGATTGCGAGGTTGCCAGCTGGGTTTCGTTCTCGGCAATGAGTGTGTCATTGCGGCTTATCTGCGTCTGATTGTCGGTTATCTCTTTCTGGATATCGGCCAAGTTCGCGTTTTGGGTATTCACTGCCTTCGTCGCCAGGTCGGCATCGTCCGCTGCGGACCGCTGGTCTTCGCCAGCCTGCTTCTCCTTGGCCACCAGGGAATTGATTTGAGCGGAAAGGGTAGTCGCGGCACCTTCTTGGGCGATAATGCGCTTCTTGTTTTCAGCGATTTCCGTGGCGATTGAGGCGTTTGCGTTCTGCAAAGAGCCTAGACTCGTCTTTTTTATTTGGGTCACACTGGAGATGCGGTCGAGGTCCAGTTTTGCCTGGTCCTTTTCGTTTGTTCTTGAAAGCAGACTCCGCGCCTTTTCGTCTGCATTTTTGCGTGCCTCCGAAAGCTGCTGCGACAGAGCGGCAAGTCTTTGTTCGTAAGCTTCTTTGTCGACGGAGTCGTCGTTCAGTGAAGCAAGGGAAGGTGATTGGCCAAATAGGACTGAGCAGAGCGTGACGGTGGCTAGTAGCCTAAACATGATTCCCCCAAACGACGATGCGGAACTTCCAACAGGGCCGAAAAAGCAATAGCTCAAACCCGGCTCCCTAATTTGGGGTTAGTGTTCTGTCATCGGGCGGTCAACAGGCGACGAAGCGGGTGTTTCAGAAAAAGGAACCATCTGTTACCACGGCCGAAAAGTGTTCAGAATGGAACGAATGAGGTAAAAGCTAGGGCAGATGGGGAGGGTGACGGGATGGACACGAAAGCTTGGTTGGAATCGGGACTTTTGCCCCCACCTGCTTTTTATTTTCCAGTAGAAGGCGGTATTTACCAGGTCACGGCGGGATTAAAAAATCTCGGCACGGATTTCGGCAATGGACCGGCTGACTCCCGGATCATTCAAATTGATAATACGTTCACACGTTACCAGGAAAACAAACTAGCCTGTCGCGCGGAGAGGCTGGGCAAATACTATGCGACGAGTGAATTTGATGCCGATATCGAGGCCATTTGCGCGCGCAAGATAATTGGAATTTTGCTGGAGGAATACCCCCGACTCTTTAAATGGCGCGGGGATGAAGACGGAACGGGACGTCTCGATTGCGCGCCGACTTCAGAAACTCTCACCTTTAAGCGTTACGTACTTTCCGGCGTTGCTGGCACGGCACCCATCGTGCCGCCTTACTCCGGGGCGTTCGACGCCCTGGTGAATCAGATTTCCGAAGACGTCGCGGTCGTGCGTCGTCAAGACGACCGTGATTGGCTATCCGCCATCCACCTCTGCTCACCCGGTCATTGGGCCGCCGAAAACAAGATAGGTAAAACATTTTCCCAAACGCATTCGCCGGTGCCCCATATAGAACCGATTTCGCGTGCTGCTCGCGCAATGGTACACGCGATGATTTCAAAGGGGCCATTTGTGCGTTTTGTCTGGGGATTTGGCAGCGATGATCGGCTGAACCATCATCCGGAGCCCGCGCCTGGTTGGGAGGCGGCCAAGTGGCGAGGGCGGAGTTTCCAAGCGGTGCCCGAGGGGGAGTGTCCGTTTTACCTCCGACTGGAGCGCCAAGTGACCGTCGGGATGCCGCAAGCCCAGGCCGCGCTGTTCTTTATCCGCGTCTATTACATCGATGGACGAGCGATTCGCAATAACCCTGCCCAGCGTGATCTTTTACGCAGCTCCTTGCGCACGATGGACCCAGAGAGCCGTCAGTATAAAGGGCTCACGGAGTCCATGGGTCCACTACTCGAGTGGCTAGGTTGATGCGAACCCGCCCTAAATCGGGCCAAATACACTTTCGCTAAAGATTTCCCCTGCATGTACCGATACTTGCCTTTGCAGGGGTGCATAGAATTGAGCCTTAACTACGACAAAATGCAGAAGAAGTCGGGCGGCGGCGAGGATTTTTGGCCGTCTTATGCCGACTTGGCCACCGTCCTCTCGACGCTCTTCCTGATGATGTATGTCATTGCGACCATGCGGCAAACCACCGCGTCCATGACGGAGCGCGTGCAGCTCGCCAAGGCTGAGAAAAAAATCGAGGAACTCGAAGAGCAGATTCAGGCTTTTGAAGTTCTTAAGGAAAAGTACCTGCAACAAGGCGCGTCTTCGTCGGAAAAGAAGATGTACAAGGACCTAATGGCTCAGATGAAGCTATTGGAACAGCAAGCGGCGGCTGAAAAGGAGAAGCTACAACAGGAAGCCGCGGAGACGGCAAAAAAAGCGCAGGGCTTAAATCACTATCAATCGATGATCAAAAACATCATCACCGCCAACATGATCGCTCAGTCGGAAATGAAGAACCGCGATCAAATCATTGCTAAGAAAAGTGAGAGCATCAACGAGCTAAAGACCGAGATCCGAAGCCGCGAGAGTGAGATTGAAAAGAACAATCGCGAGATTGCCAACATCGAAGCCAAGCTCGCTCAATCCATCAAAGAAGTTCAATACGCTCATCGCAGCAAGGCTCGTTCTAAACAGAAACTAGAGAGCGAGATCCAAAAAATGAAGGAAGAGAGCCAAAAGAAAGTGGCTGCTCTTCGTCAGCAAAATCAGAAGGTCACCGCGGTTTTAGTAAGCACGCGGCAGGATCTCGACCAAACGTCAAAAGAGCTGGAACAAAAACAAACAATTTTGCAGGAACGCCAAAATCAACTGGCGCAGATGGAGCAGGAAAAAAAGGTTATCGCTGCTCAAATGAAGGAAGAGCAAAAAGCCTATCAAAATACGGTGGAGCAACTGCGACTCCAGCATGAAGCGAAGCTGTCTGAGGAGCGAAAAGCGCTCAAAGCATCCTTGGAGCAGGCTAACCTGACGGCACAAGCCCGCATCGAAAAAGAACGTGAGTACCGAGAGCGAGTAGAAGGACAGATTAAGGAATACAACACGCAGATGTCGCAGCTCTCCACTCAGCTCGAGGGAACCAAAGCTCAGATTCTGCAAAAACAAAAAGAAGTCGAAGGCACTCGTGCTCTGGTTAAACAGAAGCAGGAGGAGCTGGAGGACACCCGCGCCGCCACTGCAGCGCTGGAAGCGGAGTATCGCACCCGGCAAAAGGAAACCGAGCAATCCATTAAAGAACTCAAGCAGGCCCACCAAGCTCGCCTGGATCAGGAACGCGCCAGGATGGAAGCGAATTTAGAAAAGCAGAAGATGACCGCTGCCCAGCGCGTCCAGGAAGAGAAAGAATACGCCAAGCGGATCGAAGCGGAGAAGCAGGCATATGCCTCTCAAATGGAGAAGCTCAATTCGGAGTTGCAAGGCTCCAGAGAGCAAATCAAATCCAAAGACAAAGAAATTGCCGGAGCAAAAGCAGCCATCGCCCAACGCGAAGCAAAGATGAAAGATCTGGAATCTTCCTTCCAGCAAAAACTAGCGCAGGAGCGAGAGCAGTTCGAGTCGGATCTAGCCAAACAGAAACTCACCGCAGCCGAGCGTTCGGGCAAGGAGGCCGCTTACCGCAAGAAGCTAGAAGCTGACCGCCAGGCACACGCCGCCGAAATGAAATCTTTGGCTGGGCAACTAGCGGGAACCAAAGTGGCGTTGGAAGGAACTCGCGCCGAAGTGGAGTCGAAAGAAAAAGAGCTGGCCGCGTCGCGCGAAGCTTTAGCAAAGGGTGAAGCCCAGATGAAGGCGCGCGAGGCAGGTTACCAAAAGAAGCTCGCTCAGGAGCGTAGCCAATTTGAAGCTAGCCTTGCAAAGGAGAAGCTCACAGCCGCCGAACGCGCCGGGCGAGAAGCCGCATACCGAGAGAAACTCGAGAGCGACCGAAAAGCGCATGATGCGGAAATGAAATTGATGGCAAGTCAGCTAGCGGGAACCAAGGCGGCGGCGGCTCAGAAAGATGTTCAAAACCAGGGCCTCTCTAGACAGTTGGCTGCAATCCAATCAAGAGACGAACACCGTCGGCGCATTATCTCCAAACTTTCCGATGGCTTTAAGCGCGCCGGCATCGATGCTCGAATCGATCCAAAAACGGG
>JALHPX010000001.1:20940-28240 GCA_022842225.1 bacterium | reverse complement strand
ATCATCGGACGGATTACGATCTTGTCGTCGATTGCCACCGGGCGCTTTTGAATCGCGTGCATGCCTAAGATTCCGCTTTGTGGCGGATTGAGGATAGGCGTCGACATCAAGGAGCCAAACACTCCGCCGTTGGTAATTGTGAAAGTGCCGCCAGTGAGTTCGTTGAGAGAGAGCTTGCCCTCTTTAGCCGAACCCGCCATGCGTTTGATTTCAGACTCCACCTTCGCAAAATCCATATCAGAGACATTGCGCAATACAGGAACAACGAGTCCGCGCTCGGTGCTCACTGCAATGCCAAGATTCACGTTGTCGTTATAAATAACGTCTTCGCCTTCAATGAATGCATTTACCGACGGGAATTCAGCCAGTGCAAGCGCGCATGCTCGCGCAAAAAACGACATCAGGCCCAGAGAAACACCGTGCTTCTTGGTGAAGCTCTCGCGGTACTTGTCGCGCAATTCCAACACCGCCGACATATCAATTTCGTTGAAAGTCGTGAGCATCGCTGCGGTGTGCTGCGCGGAGACCAGGCGCTCGGCAATCCGCTTGCGGATTTTGGTCATCGGCACGCGGCGCTGTCCCGACAACAAAACGCCAGCACCTGCAGGGGCAGGCATTTTCGGCGCGCTCGGCACGACTGCTGCGGGAGCGGCTTTTACCGCGCCAGCTCCACCATTTCCCTCAGCGGCTCTCAAAATATCTTCCTTAACAATGCGCCCACGTGGACCGGTTCCTTCTAATTTTTCTACGTCGACTGGATGTTCGCGCAGGGCTTTGCGGACCGACGGACTTAAAGCTTCCGCACTCTCGGCAGCCGGGGAGCCCAACTTTGGAGCAGGAGCAGCCGCTTTCGGTGCAGCCGCGGCGGGCGCAGGAGCAGCCGCTTTTGCGGGCGGTGCAGCCTTCGCCGGAGCCGCCGCTGCAGCTCCTTCTGCGATTTCTGCCACGACATCGCCGATTTTCACAGTATCGCCAGCTTTGGCTGTGTGGCGAAGCACACCATTACCAGGCGAGGGCAATTCAACGTTGGCTTTGTCTGTTTCCAATTCGCAGACTGGCTCGTCGGTTTTTACGGCCGCGCCGTCCTCTTTAAGCCATTTTGCAATGACTGCTTCAGTGACGGATTCTCCCAAGGGAGGAATTTGAACTTTCAAAGCCATACGAGGCTCCTTTTCATATGCTGCTTGCAGCGGATCTTACAGCTGCTTTTCTGCCGTTGCTTTGCTCGTCTTCCAAACTGCACTGCTTGAGAAATCCAAAGCCGATTTGATCAGCTCTTGTTCTTCTAACAGATGCACGCGGTAGAATCCGTGCGCGGGACTCGAAGCTTCGCCGCGGCCGCGGTATTCCAATTTTCGTCCTTCGGGCAAGAGGCGTTCCAAACGGGGCGCCACAAAAGTATAGGCACCCATGTTCTTTGGCTCTTCTTGTACCCAGAAAAACTCAGTCGCGTTTTTATACTTAGCCACCACCGCCGTGAGATCGCGATCGGGGAAAGGATACAATTGTTCCAAACGTACAATCGCGACGTTATCGACCTTTTGCTCGGTTCGCGCAGAATCGAGTCCGAAGTAAACTTTGCCAGTGCAAAAGAGCACGCGATCGACGCGCGCTGCATCCGCATGCATATCGGGCATTACCAAGTGCAAATCGCTCTTGGTGAAATCGTCGATAGGCGAGGTCGAGCGCTCATCGCGCAAGAGACTCTTTGGCATCATTAAAATCAGCGGCTTGCGGAAATTACGATGAATCTGTCGTCGTAATAAATGGAAATACTGTGCAGGCACGCTTGGGTAGCAAACCTGCATGTTGTTCTCCGCGCATAGTTGCAGGAACCGCTCAAGCCGTGCACTGGAATGCTCGGGTCCTTGGCCTTCGTAGCCATGGGGCAAGAGCAACACAAGTCCGCTCATGCGATCCCACTTGGATTCCGCGCTCGACATAAATTGGTCGATAATGGCCTGCGCACCGTTCACAAAATCGCCAAACTGCGCTTCCCACATCACCAAGTTACGAGGATCGGCAACGCTATATCCCCACTCAAAACCAAGTACCGCCAGCTCGGAGAGCATGGTGTTCTTAATGGTGAAACGCGAGGGCAGCGCTGCGAGCGGTGCATACTCTTGGCCGGTTTGGTAATCGTGCAAGACAGCGTGGCGGTGAGTAAACGTGCCGCGCTGGCAGTCCTGACCAGTCAAGCGAACGGGCGTGCCTTCCATCAAAAGGCTGCCAATTGCCCACATCTCCGCACAGCCCCAATCGGCTTGCTTCTCTCCGCGGGCCATTGCCTGGCGCGCTTCTAAAAAGCGATTGAGTTTTGGATGCACGTGGAAACCGTCGGGAACCAGAGTGCCAAATTCGGAAATCTGCTGAATGTCTTCGAAGCTAACGGCCGTGCGAGCGCTCCAATCGTCGCGCGCGCGGTCAAAGCCTTCCCACAGATCGCGGAAATTATTGATGCGAGAACGAGCGCGCGTGTCGCGAGCTCCGTGCCAGGCCGCATCTAATTCTTCCTTCAGCCCATTTTCCATTGCCGCGACGTCTTCGGTGGTGACGGTGCCTTCCGCTATTAGCTTCTCGGCATACTGGTCGCGCACGGATTTCATCTCCGAAATTCGCTGGTACATCACCGGCTGCGTGAACGTCGGATCATCGGTCTCGTTGTGACCATATTTGCGGTAGCACCAAAGATCGATCAGCACGTCCATCTTGAACCGCTGGCGATAAGCCACTGCAATGCGTGCGACGTTTACAACTGCTTCAGGGTCGTCGCCATTGACGTGGAAAATCGGAGCCTGAATCATTTTCGCTACGTCGGTAGGATACGTTGTGAAGCGCGTTTGATCGGGATTCGCGGTAAATCCAACTTGGTTATTGATGATGACGTGAATCGTACCGCCCGTGCGATACGCGTCTAATTCCGATAGGCTTAAGGTCTCTGGCACAATGCCCTGGCCAGTGAACGCTGCTTCGCCGTGCACAATGATAGGCACGACTCGGCCGCCTTCTTCATCGCCGCGCGCTTCTTGCTTGGCTTTGACCATTCCTTCCAAAACAGGATTCACCAACTCCAAGTGACTAGGGTTTGGGCAGAGCGAAACCTGCAGAGTCTTACCATTCGCGCCTTCGCGCGTGTTGGTGTAGCCCATGTGGTACTTGACGTCTCCATCGCCTTCTTCGTTAGGCGTAAGAGCAGTCCCTTCAAACTCCGACAGAATCATCTCGTAGGGTTTGCCCATGACATTGGCGAGAACATTTAATCGCCCGCGATGAGCCATGCCCATGATGATTTCTTCAGCGCCCTCTTTATTTGCTTCGCGTACCAGCGTTTGCAAAAGCGGGATCACGGATTCGGCGCCTTGCACCGCAAAGCGTTTTTGGCCTACATATTTGGTGTGCAGAAATTGCTCGAAGCCTTCTGCGCGTACCAGGCCTTCTAAAATTTGTTTTTTATCGTCGACAGAAAACTGCGGACGATTCAGCGTTGGCTCCATTTGTTGGAGCAACCACTCGCGCTGCACTTTATCGGCAATGCCCATGAATTCCACGCCCACGGTGCCACAGTAAGTGGTGCGCAGGTGGTCAACGAGTTCGCGTAATTTGGTGTGCGAAGGCCCTTGGAAACCACCCGAACCAACTTCAATGTCTAAGTCGCTGTCGTCGTGGAAACCAAACTCGCTCAGTTTCAATAGCGGACTTTTGGGTCGGTCTTCGCCCAGTGGATTTAAGTTCGCTTCCAGGTGTCCCATCGATCGATACGAGTGGACTAGGTGGTTGACCCCCTCAGCCGGAGAGCCCGACCGGGAAGAAAGCAATCGGCTCAATACGCTTTCGCTGCCTTCGGGATTGCCCGCCTCAAAACCGGCAAAGAAAACCGCCCAGCGATCATCGATCTTGGAGGGGTCCTGTCGGTATTGTTCGTAAAGCTGCTCGAGGTAATCGCCGTTTGCGCGAGAAAAGAAATCAAATAGTTCCATAGACTCGAAACTGGGCCATCTTTAGGCCCCCTATCGGGTTAAAAGGAGTCAATAGTCTTAACATTCAAACTCGGGATGGGTCAAAGCGAGCGAGTCAAAAAAGCTCAGGAATGGGATAGTTTGGGGAAGAGTTTTAGGTGGAAGAGGCGATTGCCGGGCAGGGTGCGCTTGTCGCTGCACACCGTATTCACAAAAACGGCCATGGATTTGGGCAAAGCAGACTGCAACCGAATCAAATTTCGAGGTTCGTTTTCAAAACAGGCCAAAACATTAAAGCGCTCGCCCCAGGCGCGGGCAACGCGGGCCTTGAAAGCTGCATCATCCGGGCTGGCGCCCGTCTTCATTCTTAGTAAAACGCGGGGGTCGCCAACGGGAAAGCCGTCGCGTTCCAGGCAATCGAGAGTTCCAATGCGCATTTTCTCGTCGTGTCGGCCGGTCAAATAGAGAATGTGTGCGCCCTTTTTATGGAGGCGAGTTACAAACTCCGGCGCCAATAAATAGGGACGATCGTGCTTGAGGTATTCATTGCTAAAGAAACGGTCAAACCAAAAGCCCTTAATCTTGGCCCAGGCTTTTTGGATAGTCGGTGACTGCAGCGGGAGCCCGAGATTCTGGAACGTATCCGAGATTGAGTAGCCCACTTGGCTCTCCAGAAGCGAATTAAAGGCGCGTTTCACGGGTCCGGGCAACCCGCGGCTCAGCGAGTCCGCCGCTTCGCGCAGGATGAGGTGCGTACGTGGGCAAACCTCGTAAAGTGTTGAATCTAAATCAAAAATTACGGCAGGTGGCTTCTTAGTGCTGTCGGCTAGGCTTAGAATTTTCTTCTCCAGCTGCGCACAAAACGCGGCCTCCGCCTCGGGGCGGAACTGGGAGGCCAGGATCCAATCCTGCCTGCTGTGGAATCGGGGAGAAGGCATGCCTCTTATTATATCAACCTGCATCCGGACTCAACGCGTCCGCTTAGAAGGGGCTGGGGGAGCCTCGGTTTGAGGCGGATCTGGAGATTCGGCGGGTTTGTCGAGAAGCCAGCGCACGGTCTCGGCTCGGTAGCGACCTCCCCCTACAAAAAACGACTCGGTATGGCGGCCGGTGGGAACGGCGATAAATTTTTTCCGAGGAACCGGGACCTTTTCATAGAGTTCCTCGCCAAAGCGAAAGGGAACAATGGTATCGGCCGTGCCGTGGAAGAATAAAATCGGCAGATCGGGAATGCGTTCGAGGGCAGTTTTTGGGGCCCATTTGTCCGACATTACCAACCACCCCAACCACTGAAAGGGCCAGGTCAGCCACATGCGCGAAAGCACATCGACCGAGATCCGGCGGTACGACAAAAATGAAGACTCAATCACCACCGCTTTTACCGGCAACTTGCCTGGATATTCCGCCAGCGCCCTTAGGGTGACGGCTCCTCCGAGGCTTTGGCCAATCAAGGAGATCGGGCTGCCTCCGCAAAGACCAGTCACATGATCGATCGCTTTGATGGCATCCGCCACGGTGTTCTCTGGAGAGGGGCTTTCCGTGGAGCTACCGTAGCCGCGGTAGTCGAAACTGAAAACGCGCAGATGCAGATCCACCATCCACAAAATATTTTGAATATGCGCCGAAGCGTTCTGGCCGTTGCCGTGAATCAAGAGCACGCACGGCTTCTTATCGCGCGGCTCTTTGGACGCTTCCCAGAGATCCAATTGGATTTCGGGAGCGGGTGAAAAAGTGGTGTGTTTTAATCCGAAACCATTCTGGATCTTTTCCAGATAATTACGATGGTCGGGATAATAGAGCATGCCAGAGCAGCCCGAGAAGAAGAGCAGGCAAAATCCCCAGAGTAGTCGCACTAGTGAAGGAATCGGAATCCTCCAACGAAGCGCTGATCGACCTTATTAGCCGAGAAGCGAGCAAAGGTTGTCCAGCTTTCGCTGAAGGAATATTGCAGTTCCCCGGTGCCCACAACAAAAGTTTTATCGTCGCCGTTGGGCCGATAATAGGCCGTGGCTTCTAATAGGAATTTGGTGTGATCGCTTAAGTGCAAAAGCAAGCCTGCTTGCGGCCCGATGTTCAATCTCCACCATGAAGTGCGGTAATCAGGTCCCGCCGCCAAGCGCACGCGCATCAATGTAAAGAGCAGTGCTTTTTCCGTCCATAGCGGAATGGTTACGCCGTAGCCGCCTGCAAAAACATACTCCGTGCCGGACAGCGGATTATTAAAGTCAGGATCTGTGCTCGTCGTCATCTCGAGGCCTGCACCGAATGAAAAAGGTTTCTCATACGATTTCCACGGATTGAGATTGAGCACGCGGAAGAGAGTGAAATCTTCCATATAGAACAGCGGCTTTCTCTCTAACGTCCACAAACCACCCAACTCAAAAAACGTGATTTCCGTGTTGGGTGGCAATCCCAAATCGGAATTGGTGAGACTGTGAAGGGCAAAGCGATAGCGTGTTTGTAAAATCGCGCCAAACTTCTCGCTGCGTCCCACTCCTAGCGAGGCCTGGCGCACATCGTGTGCTAGCTCGGGCGCTTTGCCTTCTGGCGGTGTATTGGTTGGAGTGCTTGGAAAAACAATTTCGGAGCGAGCTGTGAGGGCCTTTTGTTTCAACGCGCTTGCCGCCGGCTCGTTGGCTAGGATCTCAGCGGCCGAGTTATACTCTATGTAATCAGCCCAGGCGTCGAGCACTCGCACGCGCGTTTCATCGGATTTGCCTTTTACGGGTGCAGCATCGGCGGTTTCAACGACATTCCAAAACAGATCGCGCTCGTCCTTCGTCAGAGCGTAATAACGCAATTCAAACTGTCTACGAACAGATGGACGGTAACGACGTTTTCCAAGCAGGCCTGGTTCTGCATTTGCTGCGCGGATAACATCCGATGGCACGACATAAAATGGAATGCGCGCCCGCAAGTTCACACGCGGAGCGGCTGCATCAATCAAATCCATCAGTAGTGTGCCGCAATTTACGGTGAAGTAATAATAGGAAACGTAGGCCGAACCCATTTCCCAAATCAGATTCATCATGCGTTTGATTTCATCTGGCTTGAGATTCAGATCATATGAATAGAGATCGCGAGACTCTTGGTCGTTGTAAGCGCGGACTTTGCGGTAATAAGGCTCCGCGCTAAAGCCACCAGGAAAAACTCCGGCGAGTCCGTAGAGGGCGTAGAGGACCGGGTTGCTCACTGTGGGAAATGCTGCGAAACCAACCGCTGTATCCAAGAGCTCGCTTTCTGCGTTGGCGAATTTCTCATTGTGCACGCGCAACAGCGTGTGGCCAAACGCGGAGCTAGGGTTTCCCAAGTAATAAGAGGAGAAAACTAAGCTGATTTTGGCG
>JALHPX010000001.1:6507-20930 GCA_022842225.1 bacterium | reverse complement strand
GCGAAGAAAATTTTCGTACCGGGCGCATTTGATCTGCGGCAGTTTCGATTTTATTTCCGGCCGAATGCTCAGCACGTATTCCAAGCGAGCTGGGTATCGACACAGTGCGTGAGCGTATTTTGAGCGTTGCTTCTGTTCCGAGGTGGGATCGGCGTTGTATTCGATAATCTCTGCATCAAGGTTTGCCTTGGTCACAGGAGCTTGAAATGCCTGAATCGTCGCTTCCAGCTCGGCTCTCGGGTTGCGTCGACCACCTGGCGCCAAGAAATAAGATTCTTCAGAAACTTGGGAAACGTAACCGCCCCAAAGCGAGCCCGTGTAGAAACCGATTCGGAGCCAACGCTTGTCGAGTTCTGCGTCTTCCGTTTTTGTACGTACGTCTGAAAGCGCGCTGTGCTCCAAAAATGAGATTGGAGCGAAGTAAACCAAAAAAAAGACTGAGAAAATTGCCCGAAACATACGGCAGGACATTGCCATTCACTAACTCTGCTGGCAACGTATTAGGATTCAAAAGAAATGGGTTGCGCTCTCTCGCGGTGAGGGACTGCAAAATGTTTCGGCTAGGAGAACGACAGCTATGATTAAAAAGAGTGTCTTGTCGTCTACTTTTGCAGCAGTGCTCTTCTTTGTAAGCGCACCGGCAATGGCAGATGAGTACGGAATGGCAGGTTGTGGATTGGGCTCGATGGTTATCACTGGAAGCAATGGCTTCGAGCAGATCTTCGTTGCATACACTAACGGTTCGAGCGGTAGCCAAACTTCGGGCATCACCAGCGGAACTTCCAATTGCCGTGACGGCGCAAAGAAAACCGCCAACTTGTTCTACGAAATCAACAAAGAAGCGCTAAAGCGCGATGTTGCTCGTGGCGAAGGCGAAACGATTGTCAGCTTGGCTGAAATTCTTGGATGCAACGACAGCGCACCGCTGGCCGTCAGCCTCCAAAAGAACTTCGCTCAAGTATTCAACACCAACGAAACTGCTCCAGTATTCATGGACAAAGTGGAACCTCTCATTGAAGCCAACTCGGCGCTTCAGTGCCAGGCCATCTAATTTAAAGAGAGGGAGACAACATGAAATTTCTTCAATACGGAATTCTGGTTAGCCTGATGGTTGCGGCTTCTGCGCAAGCAGCTGGCGGCAAAGTGAAAGAAACTTCTTTCTCGCGTCAATACGGTACTGCAGGTTGCGGTCTCGGATCGATGGTGATTGGTGGAGGAGATGGCATCGACCAAATCTTCGCATCCACGACGAACAACACCTTCTACAGCCAAATGTTCGGCATCACCTTCGGAACGTTGAACTGCGATGGCGGCAACGTGTTCACGAAGGCTGAGAACATGGACCAATTCATCAACGGCAACAAAGTTGCTTTAGCTGGTGACATGGCTCGTGGCCAAGGCGAAGCAATCGTCTCGTTAGCAAGCATCATGGATTGCCAAGGCAACCAAGACCAGCTCGCTGGCGAATTGCAACGCAACTTCAAACAAATCTTCCCGTCTCACACCGTCGCTACGATGGATGTGACGGACTCGATCATCACCGTGATTTCGCGGAACGATGATTTAGCAAAAGCTTGCAACATCACGATGTAAGCTTTCCGCTTTAAAGAGCCGCCTCTGACCGAAAGGTTAGGGGCGGTTTTTTTTTGCCTTCTTTTTGGAGGATTGAGAGGCGGGCAGGCGAGTCGACTTTGCTGGCTTCTTGGTAGCCGCAGTCTTGGGAGTCACAGTTTTGGTGGCTTTGGTTTTTGTCTTTGGGGCCTTGGCGGTCGTTGCCGGCTTGCTGGGTGTTGCCGCTGTTTTTGCTGGCTCGGCATACGTTTGGAAAGCGGTGAGGCGGTATTGTTTTTGCGCGCACTCCACAAATGGCAGACACTCCTGAACCGGTCCATCCTCGGGGCGCGGAGTGGTAACAGTACCTGTCACGGGGCACGCAACGACGTAGCGTTGTTTGGCTGCGTCTTTGGTGCAGTCCATTTTCTGCAGGCAAACCGCTCTAGCATCATTGCCGTAAAGCGCTTCAGGTCCTCCTGCTTGCTGACATTGAATATTCCCAGCAGCGGCGTAGTGATTCACACCCGGCTTGGCGGCAATATCGGCGAGATAAAAAGGGCGGGGATTCGCCGCTCGCTGCGCGAGACAAGTGGCCAGATCTTCACACGCTCCAGAGGCAGTCTGCGCGCATTCTAAAACCTGTGCGAAGTGTTCCTTGTTTTCGGCGTTGTCGCATTCGACATATTGCAGGCAAACGTTCTTCATTTCGGGGTCTGAAAAGATTGCTTTGAAGTCGACGATTTGCCGATTGGTGATGTTTGCTTTCCAAGCGCCGCCCGGCTTAATGCATTCATTCAAGCGCGCGCTAGAAGTGCCCACGTCCGCAGTAGCGAATTGCTCCGCCGCAACGCTTACGCGCAGCGTTATGGAAAACATTGATAAAGTGCCCAGGATTGCAATGTGTCGACGGAGTTTCATAGCTCTTATTCTCTCATCGGCTAATTCGCCTCATTAAACGAGATCTCTCTTCCGAAACGGTGTTGTGGGAACGCTTTTTAAATCTACTCTCATTAGCCTCGCGATAACGCTCTGCGTTTATGCGGGCACTGCAAGTGCTGCTCGTCGGCATGGCGGGGAAGTTGCCACCGTTGTGCCGGATTCGGCGCTCGTTCGCGCCCCGCAGTCTGCTATTCCTACGGCTCCGCCGCCTGCGACATCGCCCGCGTCGGCCGTACCGATTAATAGTGTGCCGCTCGGCGATGCACCGCCGTCGGATGCTTTAAAGGTAACCGACGATAAACCTGCCGAGCCTCGCAATCCGGGAGAGTATGTTCCGCCTCAGAAATTAGAAGGTGCGGTGGATTACGGTGTACGTATGGTGAAGTCTGCCTACCGGGGATTGCTTTGGGTTTTAGGCATGAGCCAGCCGGGCGCGAATGAATTAGAAGCAGGTCGCAATGCCGCTAGCCGCTGGGCGTGGACGATAGTCGCGCTCTTCGTTTTGAGCTTTGGCGGCGGCGCTTACTACATTTATAAAAAGGGAAAGAGCAAGACGCAGCAGCGTGTATTGCCCGAGGCCCCGCCCATGACAGAGTGGGATCCGCAAACCAACGAGTTGATTTTTGACCCGCGTAATCGCGTGTTCCGCATTGTGCTGGAGGAACGTGCCGGGCATAAGCTCGCGTTTCTCGAAGTGCTCGATCTCAAAACGCGTCACGTAACAGATACCAAAGAATTGCTCCCTAGCTCTGTACTACTGGCGCAATACTTACCGGCTGCAAAGCAAATTGAGACGGGTGTATTAAACGGTCTCGAGCAAGTGAAGTACATGTTCGATTGGAAATTTGAACGCACGATGGAAGAAGTGCGCATTAAAGTAAGAGAGATTAGTTTGAATAAGCCCGCACCAGAAGCCGCGCCCGAAGCCGGAGCGCCTATCGATGTGCCAGGTCTGACCGAGAATACGAATACCTCTGCTACTCCCATCATCCAAGCTGGCCCCGGCCAGAAAACCACGGGTGCTGGCGACGAGGTCACTCAGATTCACGTTGATAAGCCCAAGGCCTCCTAAGCTGATTTCCTCTTCGTTTGACGTCCGCTCTGTCGATCTAACCCACTTTTAGGCTTTGGGGCCCACGTCGATTTACATGTCTTAAGTAAAGTTGGGTGAGGCTAAAAACAGCAGTGTAATCCGTAACTAAGCTACGGTTGCAAATTTGCTTCACAATCGGGGGCTATTCTAGAGCTCTATGAAAAAGAAGAAAGCTCTCGCCCAAGCCGCCCTCGAGCGGTGTGAACAAATCTTAGAAGGCCATGACCATATCCACGCGGCTAATTGCGGACACAAATCCTATGTGCACGCTGGCCACGTTTGCTATGAACACGATGGCCATTTCCACTACATGCACAACGGTCACTCGCACGCATGTCCTGGTCCGTTTGCGAAAACGCAGCCAGTGGCTACGACGAACACCGTGAAGCCGAACCAACGTCCGGCCACAGTGCATAACTTGGATTCGGCTCGGGCTAAGAAAAAAGCCTAAGCGGATTTGAGAACCACTTTTTTAGGAAGGCTCGCGGTGAAAGCCGCGGGCCTTTTTTTATTTCCCATTTGTGCTAAGACAGCGCGCATGAAGAAAGCTCTGCTGCTCTGCCTCGCAATGAATTGGTTCAATATGCCCATTTGGGCCATCGGGACTGCCGGGGATGCTGCTGCGGACCCCGCCCCGTCGAAGAATCCGCTGACAGCTATGCCGCTTTCCCATCCCTCTGACTGGGGCGACACCACAATGAAGGAGTTGGGGCTTTCCATTGGTTCTCCCGGAGGGCTGAATTTAGGCTTTGGGGTGCGTAACATCGCGGGAAGCGGGTTCTATGCCAAGGCTTACCTAGGTACTTTGCTTGTTCTGTGGGGCGGCGAGCTGGAGGCAGGCTACGGCTTCGACCAGAGCGGTGATTTCAAACAATTTGTCGGCGTCAGTGCCGGAATGGGCCAGGTGATCACACTTAGCTTTTTTGACGAGTCTAACGACGATAGCGACACGTTATACGGGGCTTCCATTAAATATGGGTTTGTTGCCTTTGATCTGATTACCGTTTCTGTCGGTGGCGCATACGTAGACCGTCACCAGGTTCTAAACTCAGTTCGCAAAAGCGAAGAAATCTTCTTGCCCGTTGTGAACATTGGCTTGAGCTGGTTTTTTTAAGTCCATTAGATAAGCAAAGACCCCATCAGCGAACCGCCGATGGGGTCTTTATTACCTGTTCCTAGTAACCGCTGGACTTAGAACTTTGGTCCGTGCGGAAACAGGGGTTCGAAGCCTGAGTCTTTTCGCTCTTGAGCGTCCTTCTTGAACTCCTCAAATCTGGCTTTCAAGAATTCACCCGATGGCTCTACGATTTTGGTTTGAATCATGTCTTGCGCCGCATTGATCTGAGGCTCCGCTTTCAGCAATGCCCACGTAACACCTGGGGCAAACTGAGGGTCTGCATCCTGCGAGTACCACTGGTATCCGCGACCAATAGCGTCTGCGATCAACACCATTGAACCGACCACTTTAACGGACTTTAGCAATGGGGAAGCTTTGCTGGTGCGAATGGCCAATGCTCTGGTTTCCGCGAGGTTGCTCTCTGCCATTTTCACCAGTTGTGCCTTAAGTGCTTTTGATACGACTGTACCGGCCTTAAGGTTTTTCACCAGTTTTTCCAGTCTTGCAATTTGCGCATCGGTTTTAGCAATCGTTGCTGCATCAACACCAGGAGTTCTGCGGGCAATTTCCTGTGCCATTTTTCCGGCCGCCAGGTTTTGCTCTGCAACAGCGATAGCGCGAGTACGAGCTACTGCGCCATCCTCGTTCGGGATGACTCCCGCAATCTTGATGTTTTTCACCGAACTAAGATCCTTAGCCCGTGCAAGAACGGCTTCAGCTTCTGCGACTGCCTTGGCACCTTCTTTGGTGAAAAGCGAGCGAAGCAAAAGAGTGCTCCCCATCAGCTCGCCGCCGAACAGAACTTTTTGAGCCGTCTGTTTGTCTTCTGCCGTTGGACGGGACTTGTAGAAGTTTCCAGTTACCCGCTCAAACCGTTCAGACGATAGGCGATTAGCTTCTGAGGTTTGGAAGTCCGAGTGTGCCTGTTCTTTTCGAGCGTGCGCATCTTGAATCTCTTGTTTCTGAGATTGAATGCGGGCTTCAACAGTTCCTAATTCAGCTTGGACCGTAGAAGCATATCCAGAATTGATCTTTGCAAGTCGGGAATTGAGCTTCTCACGGAGCTGCGCTTCCAAGCTTTGGTCATCGTTGCTCATTTGCGGAATGGTAATGCTATCAGCAGGATTGGTCGGAATAACCGCTTCGGGCATATCTTCTACAGCGACATTCTGTTCATTCGCCAAGAAGGAATATACCGGAGACCAATGCGGCTGAGCATCTGTTCCCATCCACTCATAGATTCGTCCTGACATATCGACGATAAGGATGCTGGCTCCCAAGAACTTTACCGAGCGAATTAGGCCTTTTCCTTTTGATTTACGAAAAGAATCCAGTAATTTGTAGTTCTCTTTAGAAGCTCGTACAGCGTCGCCCACCGATCCGCCTTTAGGAGCAACCAGCTTTGGGCCGCCCTTTAAAGCTTGGTATGCGAGAATAGAGGCAACTAAACCCTCACCAGCTCCCATCAGAGCTTGAGTTTGAGCTTTGTTCTTATCGATTCCGTAAAATACATCATCGTTATCACGGTCTATTTCTGCATGAGACACTTGAGCAAAAATGCTCAACGCAACAGTCATCATTACTAAACGTTTCATGGAACTATCCTCTCTAAAAAATGTTTTGGAAATTAGATTTGTTTATCGCAAGCAGCGAAATCTTCTTCTAGGATTTTGAGTGTTTCAGCGTTGTGCAGTTGAGCGCTGAAGATTTCGAAAGTTAATTTCTGGCTGATGCTTTGAATGTGGCAACTACAGATCTTGTCAGCAATTTCTGGCGAGGCAACAGAGCTGCGCAGGTTGGTAGAGCATTCGCTGGTTGATTTCTCAATTTGGCTGGCTGTCCATCCTTCTTTGCGCTCTACATCTTTATCTTTACTCGAAGAGCAGCCCACTAGGGCGACTGCAATCATAAATCCAAACAAAACATTCTTCATTTTTCCTACTCCAATTAAATAAATCTCTGCCGGCTCTCACCGACCCTGACGCTCGTTGTGCAAGGAGTTCGCCACTCTCGCTGAGGTTCGGATAAACGAGGGAATTCAATTGGATCGTGCGGAACATCTTTGCGCGAGGGGGCACACAGTCACTGTTGTTTGCCAGACAGTTTGGCAAAAGTTGTCCCTGTCACCTATGCGTGAATACCAGTCCCGCTCAATAGGGAGGTGTATGCTGAACGACTGCGCGGAACAGGGTTTGCAGCGTTGGGGCGTGTGATTCTTAAGTGGAAAGACGTGTTTTGTAGCCTCTTCAAGTGTACGTTCGGTTCAGCGCGAGCTGTATTCTTGGTGTTTACAATCGCATTGAGTTTGTCAGGCGCCATCGCGCGTGCCGACGATGCAATCGGTTCTCCGGCGGCCGCTGAAGTTGCCAACCCACGAAAAACTTTAGCAGCCAGCTGTTTTGAGAGATATCACCAGCTCGGTAGCGCCTATCACCGCCTTCGACGAAGGAGCCCTGAAGAGATCGCAGAGCGCGAGCAAGCGAGCAAAGAGGTATGGCGCCAGCGCTATGAGGCCACTCTGCGCTATCTAAGGGAAGTGAAGCAAAGTCGCGGTGTCAGGATTCTACTGAGAGAACGCAAAGTCGATGAGCCCGAGCCGGTGGCTTATGGATATTGGACGCTCTACGATAAACCCTTTGATCGGTGGTACCACCATTTTGAACTTATCCACCCGATGTTTTGGGTGCAGTTGCCCTTCCGGGCGGGTTCCAAAGTGTTTGTCGGCAAGAACTACTCTTTTTCTCCCTTTGAGGGAACCTTCCACTCCCTCATTCATATGCCAGTGAGAGCGGCTACTTATCGGCTTCTGGGCAAAGACATGCAGCTTACGTGGCCAGTGACCGTGCCACTCAGGATGCTGGGCTACGGGATGCTTTTGTTCGAACCCATGATGGCAGCCTTTCACGGGGCGTTTGATGTTGCTGACGAGCAGGCGCTCGGAGACAGCGTTCAGGAGTATGGTCCGGAATACGATGAAATTATCGAGAGCGATTTTCGTTTCGCAGCTATTCGAATGGATCTCGCCAATGGCTTCTATGAGGATCCCATCACTTTAGAGCGGAAACACTTTGATCGTAAGATGGCCAGAGAAGCTGCTTTCAAACTCCTAAACGCGCTGAATGAGTTCAATCAGTATGCCTTGGTAGGACAAAAAAATGATCCACCTGAAATCCAGAGAATGCGCTTTCGAGAGTATTATAAAATTGTCGCTCCCACGATGGGCGCAATCCTGGACGCTGGAAAAATGGATCAGGGGGAGCACTTCATTTTTGATGGAGACGAACGGCCGTTTACCGACGAAGAGGTGGACCAGCTAATCCTGGCGCAGAATGAGGCTTTGCTCCGAATGGACTTGGTTCGCGCTTACGTACAGGCAGACGAAGGCGAGCTTTCCAATATCGAGCAGGTTCCGATACTGCGGACTCACCTGGAAAAAATAAGGGGGAGCGGTTACGCGGAGCTCCTGAGCGAGTTGCATCAAGATGGGACATTGTCTAAGGGGGACCTTTGGAATGCGTTGCAACTGAATGAAGAATGGAAAAGGCGTCTCGAGACGGCCCCGATAATGGGCTTAGTCCCGATTACTCAGGATGAGAACGGGGTTCGTCCGTTAGAGATCGGCGATACTCAGGAACGAATGCTTTTCAAAATTGCAGAGCAGTCAGGGGTAAAATGAGAAACCGAGCACCCTCCCCCAACCCACAGGTGGAAATGCTCGGCTTCCCTTATCTAGGTGAGTTCTTTAGTTCTTAAGGTCGTATTCAAGAACAATCGCTCCACCGTTGTTGCTAAAGAAGAGAGTAGGAACGCTGATGAGCTCCTTCACGGTCTGCCCAGCTTTTGCTGGGATGCCGTAAGCGCGTACTAACTTAGCGTCGACACCTTGGATTTCCAGAGTGGCGCGCAGACCGTAAGCGATGGGCGTTACCAGGAAATCGAACGATTCGAAGTAGCGGAGCATGTCTTTGCCCGAGTGGACGTAGACGTAGTTGCCGCCGCGGCTATTTGCGACCGTGTCGATAAATTTCTGATTGAACTGCGCGCCCAAGCCGATTGCGGTTAAGCCAACTTGTTCGGCTGCGTAGTCACTCACTAATTTAGTGAGAGCCGAGTCTTCGGTGACGCCGGTATTGAGCCAAGCATCCGAAATCAGAATCACGCGGTTTTCATAGCCCGTTAAGTCGTCTTGGAATTTTGCAATCTGCGTGAAGCCATCTTGAAGTCCTGCGTGCAGATTGGTGCTGCCGCGGGGATTGAGCGCTTTCACTTTTTCCATGATTTTGGCTTTGTCGGAAACTTGGCTGGCGGGCATCAGCACTTCGCTGTTGGTGTCGAAGATGACCACCGACACGTAATCGTCGCTATTTAAAGCGTCGATGGCGCGGCCAATAGCTTCCTTCGCCCACTCCAGACGGTTTTTCTCAGTGCCATCATTCGCACTCATCGAACCGGAGATATCGAGCACTAATGACAGATTCAGTGGCGCGCGCTTGAACGTTGCAGGAGTGATGTTGGATCCCATAGCCAACTGCACCCACATTTTCGACGCATCCTGATTCACCGTGATGCCCGGGCGAATGCAAATCGCCTCGGTGCAAGTCGTGAAGGGCAGTGAAAGCGGGAACTCCGCCAAGAAGCCTTCCATCACAAACGATTCTGCCGCGGGCACATAACCGTCTTTTACGATGCGGCGGAAGTAACCATAATCTTGCGCGCCACCGGTACCGACATTGAGGCTTGCACTAGCGCCGATCCCCGACGCCATCGAAAGAGCACGGAACTGGCCGCCGCTCTCCAACCCTAGCGGGCGAGCGACCTTTCCGTCTTTCATGTTCTTAGCCAAAGCGCGCGCCATATCGACGGCTTCTTCCATCGCAGCGAGGCGAGTCTGACTCGCGTCGCTCCATTGTTTTTGAATATCTTTCACATCGGTCAAAAGCTGGTCGGCGATTGCCGTCCGTTTAGCCAAGCAATCGGCAGGCAGTGTTTCTTCAGGGACCGGTATCGGTCTAGGAATGGGTCTAGGCAGGATACGTCGTGGGCCTTTGAGGTCTTCGCTAAACGGACGGACATCTGGTTGCTCACAAGCTTTTTCAAAATTTTGCACGCTTTGCTGCAGGGACGCTGCGAGCTTGGTGACTAGCACGGTCTGGATCATTGCCGAGTCGGTGGTGTTCCAGGTCTTGCCGGCGACGGGGACTTCAGCAGCTGCGGTGGACTTCACCAGCTTGCCGGTCTTAGCGTCGTTGTAACGGTAGTTAATTTGAACCTTAGACTCCGTTTGAGCCAAGGAAATGGCTGGCAGGCTCAGCGCCAGTAGCCAGGTGGTAATCGATTGGGTTTTCATTTTTCAGTCCTCTGTAAAAATTACGTTCTTCAAAACAGGGACAGGAATATCCATTTGGTTGGATAAGCCAAAATTATTTAATCAGATTAACACCCATTAGGAATGCTAATGACTGTTGACGGGTTACTTTTTGGTGGGCTTGGGCTTTTTGCCGGTCAATTGCTCCCGTAGGAAGCTCATGGACTGGGTGGCTGCCATTGAGAGGGTTCTAGACGGCAGGTGGGCCAGGGAGATGCGGTTGATTAAGGGGGTGGGACCGCCCTTGAAGCGTTCCATGTGCTGCCCCTGTTTCGCCCAGCTTTCCATCGAGTAGTGGGGGATGACGCCGGCGCCGACTTCAGACAAGATCATGCGTGAGACGCTCTGGCAGTCGCTCATGTAAGCGCGCACATTGAGTTTGATATCGCGCTGATTCAGGTGGTGCGAAAACCAGCGGCGGAGCACTGGCTCTTGTTCGAAGTAGGCCACGTACGGCAACTTTTCGTAGAACTCCGCTGCGTGCTTGGGTTTGCCGAATTTTTTTGCGAGTGTCGGACTGATACAGAGCTCGATCACTTCATCGTAGACTTGCAAGCAATCCACTCGGGCGTCCATCGAGAAATCGTCGACAAAAGCAAAGTCTAATTCCCCACCCAAGAGGCTTTCGTTCATGTCCTTGGCGTAACCGATGGTGGTGCTAAAGACGACTTCCTCAAACTGTTCCTGAAACTTAGTCAAAAGCGGCAGCAGGATGTTGTAGCCAAATTCCGGTGGACAGCCGATTCTCACGATCCCGCTGGGCTTTTGGCCCGAGATGCGAAACAGCGCTTGCTCTAATTCACCCATGCCGCGGGCGCAGCCATCGTACAAGCCTTGGGCGGCGGCGGTGGGGATGATCTGTTGGTGGTGGCGGTCAAATAATTTTTGGCCCAAGGCCTCTTCCAACGCGCGAATATGTTGGCTCACTCCTGACTGAGTAAGATAAAGTTCCTTAGCTGCACGGGTCATGTTGCGGTGGCGATACACGACGGCAAAAACCCGCAGTTGGTTGAGATTTAAACGCTCAAGCATTAGGGCACTATAATGGCTAGTTCTTGGAAACCAAAGGCACTCGTTTGGGTCGCCAAAATTAAAAAAGAAGGCATGATTGAGGCGTTAGTTCGGCCCGGCATCTACCGGGTCCGCGTAGGTGCTTTTAGTATGGAGTGTGCCGAAGCGGAATTAAAGGCGCTGCCCAAGGGGACTAAGAAGAAGCATGAACTGATCCCGCGCAAAGCGGCTCCGGATTATCGCAATCCGGACATGCGCAAGAAGATGAAAATCGATCTCCATGGCAAAACGGTGGAGGATTCCATTCGCGAACTAGACGCCGCTGTGAGCCGCGCGCTCTACGAAGGCTATGGTTCGCTTGAAATTGTACACGGTTTGGGTTCGGGACGCGTGCGATCGGCCGTTCACAAGCACCTCAACCAACTAGGTGTTGCGGCGCATTACTCACTCGATAAAAATAACCCAGGCGTTACCCACGTATTTTTTTCTACGTGACGTCGTCCCCCCATTCAGTAAAAATCCAATCGGGTTTGGAATTGGGATGGGGGAGAAAAATGGGTCCAGTGAAAGCGGTCGTCGGCGCACGACCATGGCATCAGTGGTACGGCAAAGACATGGCGGTCGAAATCAATCCGAATGCATATGAGTCGATAAACGAAGTTATCGACGTCACATGTCGTAAATTCGCGGAGCTTCCATGCTTCTCGAATTTTGGTCACACCATGACCTTCAAGGAAATGGACACGGCGAGCCGCGCGTTTGCGGCTTTCTTGCAGAGTGTCCCCGGATTGGAAGAGGGCGATCGCATTGCGATTCAACTGCCCAATTTGCTGCAGTTTCCGATCGCGGCGTTTGGCGCGCTACGAGCCGGATTAATCGTCGTCAATACCAACCCGCTCTACACCCCGCGCGAAATGGCGCATCAATTTAACGACGCCGGTGTAAAGGCGGTTTTGATCTGCGCCAACTTTGCCAAGAACCTCGAAGAGGTTTTACCGCAGACCAAGATTGAGACAGTCATCGTGACCGAACTTGCGGACATGTTGCCATTTCCCAAGCGCACGATCATGAATTTCGCGGTCAAGCATCTGAAGAAGATGGTGCCCGCATACCGTCTTCCCAAGGCGATTTCGTTTCGCGACGCGCTAAAAAAAGGTTCGGCTCTCTCTTACAAGAAAGTCGAAGTGAATTTAGATACGGTGGCTTTTTTGCAGTACACCGGTGGCACCACGGGTGTTTCCAAGGGCGCGATTCTGACGCATGGAAATATCGTCGCTAACATGGAGCAGGTGGGGCTGGTGTTAAATACCTGCCTGACCGAAGGCAAAGAGATCTGCATTACGCCGCTGCCGATGTATCACATCTTTTCTCTGACGGTGAATTCGCTCGCGTTCTTTAAATACGGCACTCACAACGTTCTGATTACCAACCCGCGCGATATTCCAGGCCTCATTAAAGAGATGGGCAAATGGAAGTTCTCTGTCATGACGGGTGTGAATACACTTTTCAATGCTCTGCTAAATAACGAAGAATTCGCCAAGCTCGATCTCTCGAATCTCAAATTTTCTGTCGCGGGAGCGATGGCCCTGCAGCGCCCAGTGCTCGATCGTTGGGAGCAGGTCACTAAATCGATTCTGCTCGAAGGCTATGGCCTGACAGAGAGCTCGCCCGTTGTTTCGGTAAATCCGCCGTTAGGCGAGAGAAGACCCGGCACGGTGGGCTTCCCACTTCCGTCTGTAGATGTACAGATTCGCGACGAATCCGGAAAGCCAGTCAAGGCCGGAGAGGTTGGAGAGCTTTGTGTGAAAGGGCCCAACGTCATGCAGGGCTATTGGAATCGCCCGGACGAGACGGCAAAAGTTATCACCGCTGATAAATGGCTGCGCACGGGGGATATGGGCATTCTGACGGAGGATGGCTATCTGAAAATCGTCGACCGCCAGAAGGACATGATCACGGTGTCGGGCTTTAAGGTCTATCCTAATGAGGTGGAAGAGGTCTTAGCCAGTCATCCTAAAGTATTGGAGGCCGGCGTAGTCGGCCTGCCAGATGGGCATTCGGGAGAAGTGGTAAAGGCGTTTGTCGTCGCGCGCGACAAGAGCGTTACCAAGGAAGAGCTCATTGAATTTGCTCGTAAGAATCTGACCAACTACAAAGTGCCTCGTCAGATAGAGTTTAGGGATTCGCTTCCCAAGACCGCAGTTGGCAAGATCTTACGGCGAGAACTGCGCTAGAATTATTCTTTTGATGTAACGTATGCGCCGAGGTACTTCTTCGTAGCTTCGTTGTTATGCAGCGGCGTTAAATCTCAACCTGGAGGCTTGTCATGTCCCAATCTCGAAGACGTTTTATTCAAACCGCATTCTGGACTCCCGTAGCAGTTTCGCTCGGGTTCTCGCGCTGGCTAAGTGCCGAAGCGCCGGCAGCTGCCGCTGCCGCTAAAAAGAAAACCGTTACAACCACCGAGGCGGCCGCTAAAGCCGCCATCGTCGACGTGAAGCGTGCGGACACCCCACAGACCCGCCAAGCCGACACGATGGCCAAGGCATTGCGCTACGTCCACAAAACCGAAAAAGCCGATCAACGCTGCGACAACTGCATGCAGTACGCCGCGGCTGTCGATGCTTCGGGAAAAGAAATTACGGTCGATATCAAGGGCGGCGGAAAACACAAAGTGGGTTCCTGTCAGCTATTTGAAACCGGAAAGGGTTTTGTTGCCGCGGATGGTTACTGCATGAGCTGGTTTAAAGCACCGGCTTAGTATGAGTCTGTTTGTGGTTTTTAGGAGTTGGTATGAAGAAGTTGCTTAAGTGGCTGGGAATTATTGTCGGCGGTTTATTTGCTCTGCTTTTGCTGGCCGCGATTCTGGTTCCCCTATTCGTCAACGTAGACAGCTTCCGACCCGACATCGAAAAAACAGTAAACGAACAGATTAACGGCAAATTCGAACTGGGCAAATTATCGCTCTCCCTTTGGGGGCAGATTAAAGTCCAGGTCGACGGCTTTTCCTTGAAAGATAAAGCGGGGAATTCGGTGGTGGCCGCCAAGGACGTGTACTTCCATGTTCCTTTTCTTTCGGTCTTCTCCGGTTCCCCCGTTCTCACCTTCAAGGCGAAACAGCCCGAGCTCCAAGTCATTAAGGACGCCAAGGGCAAACTCAATGTCATGACTTTGATGAAGCCTGGTGCGGCCAAACCAGCCGAGGGTACAGAAGCCGCTCCCGCCGAAGGCGGTGGAGCACCTAAATCCTTGCCGGGTATCGTGACGCGCGCGCGCCTAGGAGTAGAGCTCACTCAAGCGCACTTAGTTTACAAAGATAAGAGCACGGACCTATCGAGCGAAGT
>JALHPX010000001.1:4872-6497 GCA_022842225.1 bacterium | reverse complement strand
CAAAGACATCTCGCTTTCGCGCCAAATGAAGGTGGAAGTTTGGGCAACTCTCGATACCCAGATGGGCAAAATCTTCCAAGTCAAAGGCCCCTTGCGCTTGGACGCATCGGTGGACCCTCAATTTGAGGGCGCCGCATTCCAATCTGCTGGAGTGTGGTTCAAGGCAAATGCCGACGGCTTAAATATCTCCTTGCCCGGCACGTTTGAGAAGTCGCCCAAGATTCCAGCCAATATGGAAGGCACTCTGAAAGTAGCTACGACCGAAGCGACGATTGAAAAGCTCTCGGCCGTGTTTCACAACGCCATTATTCAAATTTCTGGCAAAGCGACCAATCTCACCAGTACGGATCCGGAATTGCCGGCCAATCCAAGCATCGTGTTTGACGTCAAATCCAATACGATTGATCTGGCGCCATGGAATCAGCTTTCTCCGCTATTGAAGGATTACGAATTAGCGGGGAGTGCAGCGCTGGCCGCCAAGGCTTGGGGCACCTCCCTTAAGCCAGAGTACACCGCCAATCTTACCGTCGATAATCTGACCGCTAAGGCTCCCATGCTCAAGGCCAAGCCGCGCATCGATGCCGCGATCAAGGTAGTCACCGATAAATTGGAGAATTTGAAAGTCACTGTACAAGGGCCGGGAACGGACCTGACCATGCAGGGCTCGGTCGTTTCGTTCACCAAGCCGGTGGCTAATTTTGCGGTCACTTCTAAGGGGATGGATCTCGATCAGTGGATTGAGTTCCCTAAGCCGCCGCCAAAGGGCGCTGCTTCCGAAAAGCCGGCGCCTAAGGCTTCTGATGCACCGGCCGCTGATTTAGATAAATCGCTGGACTCGTTGCGCGACAACCCCGTCGCGGGCGCCACAAAGGCGAATATCACCGTCGCTATTCCTTTTATCAAAGCGATGAATGTCCGCATTTCCGACATCTCAAGCAAAATGACTTTTGTGGATCTCGTAGCAAAGTTGGAATCCTTTAAGATGAAAGTGTTCGAAGGTTCCATCGGGGCGAGTTCCACGATTCGTCTGCGGCCCAAGCGCCCGACCTATGATTTTCAGGGTTCGGTGGTGGGATTGGATCTCAAGAAGGCTGTCACTTCGCAGCTCGAGTTATTCAAGAACACGGTCTACGGCCAAGCCGACTTCAAAATGGGTGGATCGGGTACGAGCTTTAATACCGATATGGCGATTCAGAATCTCGCTGCCAATGGCGCGTTTCAGATTCGCAACGGCAGTTTTGCCTCGATGGATATTGCCCGCATGATTACCGAAGCTTCTAACAAAGCAGTGGGTGCCTTGGGCGGTAAGTTTCCGGGGCTGAAGGGTAAGTCGATTAAGGTGCCAGAGGATCGGGAATCTGGTTACGATTCGATGACGGCTAATTTCACTCTAAAGAATACCGTCTTTGATATGCCGGACTTCTTCGCCAAGGTGAAACCCAATCAAGGCGTTGATCTTAAAGGCGCTACCACCGTGGGGATCAAAGATTTTAGTCTCAAAGCCGACTGGCAGGTCGTCGATACTTACAACGCAACGCAATTAAGGAACGTGTCGATTGAAGAGCAGGGCGTGCGAGTGGATCCGCTTTTTGCCGATGGCAATAACCCCATCGTGCTGCCGATTA
>JALHPX010000001.1:0-4862 GCA_022842225.1 bacterium | reverse complement strand
TGCCGATTAAAGTGCGCGGCAAATTAACCGCGCCGGAATTTGACTACACCTCGGTGCCAGAAGCTTTGGCGAAGGTCGCTGCGAACAATGTGGCTCGCGCTGTGAAAGGCAAAGTCGAGGCCGAAGCCAAGAAGCGGATTGCAGAAGAAATTCAGAAAAAAGCTCCCGCACCGGTGCAGAAAGCACTCGAAGGTGTCGGCAAAAAACTCAAATTAGGCTTTTAGCTCAAGGCCTTTAGTGCAAAGTCAGTAGCACGGGGCAGTGGTCCGAACCCTTCACCATGGGCTGGTGATCGCAGCTCGCTATTTGCTGTCGCAACTCAGGGTTGCAGACGAAGTAATCTAAGCGCCAACCAATATTGCGCTCGCGAATGGTTGGACGATAACTCCACCAAGTGTAGTGGCCCCCCTCGGGTTGAAACATCCGGAATGCGTCGACATATCCGTGTCCCACCAGCTTGCCAAACCAGGCCCGCTCTTCGGGCAGGTAGCCCGCGTTCTTTTCATTCTGCTTAGGGTTTTTCAGATCAATCGCCTGGTGCGCGATATTAAAATCGCCGCAGAGCACGACATTCTTGCCGCTCGCTCGCAGCTTATTCATGTACTCCAGCATCGATTCGCAGAAATCGAGTTTGTAAGAAAGACGCGCGTGATCGCGTTGGCTGTTGGGGAAGTAGGCGTTGAGCAAGACGAAATTTGGAAACTCGGTTTCTAAAACCCGGCCTTCACTATCAAACTCCGTGCGACCCGTTCCCAATTGCACTCGACTCGGTGCGATGCGTGTGTAGGTGGCAACACCACTGTACCCGCGTTTTGTCGCGGGATGCCATACCGACGTGTAGCCCTCGATCTCGCGCACTTCAGGCGGAACCTGCTCCGGGTTTGCCTTCACTTCTTGAAGACAAACCACGTCTGGTTTTTCTTTCCTTAACCAATCTAAGAAACCTTTTTGATGCACGGATCGAATACCGTTTACGTTCCAGGAGCATATTTTCATGGCATACTCTTATACTGTGAAACCTCAACTAAACGGAAGAGTCTTAATCGTTGACGACGACGCTGCTTTTCGCGAAGTCCTGGGGCTGGCGCTGGAAGAGACGGGTCTCACCGTGGATCAGGCCACAACCGGTGACGAAGCTTCCCGGATGATTTCTGCGGGGAAGTATTCTCTGGTGATAACCGACCTGCAGTTGCCAAAAGTGGATGGCCTCACGCTGGTGAAGCAGATGCACCAGTCAGACTCTCCCACACCTCCCGTGATTCTCATCACGGGCAATAGCCACTGGTTACCCGATGAAGATCCTCCGGGCGTGCACGCGGTTTTTGCAAAGCCCTTCAACGCCTCCAAATTTCTCACCAGCGTGAGAGAAGCGATTTCAAAGTCGCGCGATTAGCATTAGAATTTTTAGCGTGAAAAACAAATTGCCTGCACTGGTTTGGATTCTTAGCGCTTTTGCCGTGGGTGTTCCCGCTTATGGCGCTGCTGTTCTTCAACCCGTATTTTCCGGCAAGGATGCCGCTCGAACACAGATTCGAGTGGGACTTGTTCCCGTCTTGAGTAAGCTTGAGCAACCCACTGATATTCAGTTTATCCCGGGCAGCACCACTCAGGTGGTGGTGTGCGAGAAGACGGGCAAGGTAAAGTTTTTTGACCTGAAGAAAAAAAACTCCTCGGTCATTGGCACTTTCAAAGTCTATCGTGTGAGTGAACTGGGCGTTTTAGGATTCACGTTTCATCCCAAGTTCCCCAAAACTCCCAAAGTTTATCTCAATTACAATCCCGAAGATAAGGGCCCAATGCGTACGCGCATCAGCGAGTTTGAATGGGTGCCAGGACGGGGGACTTTGGCCGGCGAGCGCGTGTTACTCGAAGTGCCGCAGCCTTATTCCAATCACAACGCCGGGCAATTAGCGTTTGGACCGGACGGCCTGCTTTATATTGGATTAGGCGACGGTGGTGCGGCGGATGATCCGCATGGCAATGGCCAGAATCCTCAAGCGCTTTTGGGCAAAATGCTTCGAGTGAATATCGATAAGAAAGCTGCGGGGCTGCAATATTCTATTCCCGCCGACAACCCCTTCGCCGACGGTAAAAATGGCAAAGCGGAAATTTTTGCAGTCGGTATCCGCAATCCTTGGCGCTATAGCTTTGATCCCAAGGGCCGTTTGATTGTCGCGGATGTGGGGCAGAATCAGTGGGAAGAGGTTTCGTTTGTTCCCAAAGGCGGCAATTTAGGTTGGAAGACAATGGAAGCAGCCCATTGCTTTGATCCCAAAGAGAATTGCAAGAAGGCCGAACTTGTTCCGCCCTTTGTGGAGTACGGGCACGAAGAGGGTGTGTCTATCACCGGCGGTTACTCCTATACTGGGAAAGCGATCCCAGAGCTAAAAGATCGCTATGTGTTCGGTGATTTTGCCACGGGCCGGATTTGGGCAGCCCTGCCTCCGGCGACGGAAAGACCAGAGGCCTTGGTAGCAATGGAAGCACTCGGCAAATGGCCGATCTCGATTTCGACTTTTGGGCGGGATGCTGCGGGTGAATTGTACGTCGCGGATTTTGGCGAGGGCGTGATCTACTCTGTTACGCCGGTGAAATAACGCCAGCAGGCTGTGGTTGTTGCTGCGTTGCAGTCTGCATTTCTAAGAATTGTAAGAAGACCGCTAGATTTTTTTCCCGATCAGTACTTAGTTCAAAACGGAATGTCTTCGATCGTACTAGCAGCTTGTACATCGCAACCGATCGCGAAAGCGCGATCCTGGCCTTTGCGATTAAATCCCGCCAGCCTGAATTAAGGAATAGCTCAACCACCTGAGGCAATCCCACGCCGACGACACCCGAGCGAAATAATTCTTTCCAGGCTTCCCATCGGGAGATGGCGACAATCGTCGGAGCCCCTCGTAATCGACGAGCGCCGACAAAAATCCAGCCGGGCAGAGCGCGCGGGACGACCTTACCGGCAAAAGCTTCTGTATCAATCAGCCACTTTACGCCGTGTTCTTGGCGAAGGAAAATACGTACGAAATTCCGCGGAATTTGCAGCGACGGCTCTTCGCATAGACCAATGCGATTGGGAAAGGCCAGAACGTTTCCAGCGCGGTCAATCACCGGCATGTCATCGGAAAGAAGCTTGAGGCCGGGATGCTTGAGAGCCTGCATGGCAAAAGTAGTTTTGCCACCGCCGGAGGGCAGGCAGAGTAAAAGCGCTTGGTGGTTCCAACTCAGGGCTGCAGCATGCAGGCGGTGTAACCCACGTTCGTCCCAACGTTCACCGATGCGCGAGAGCACAAGCAGGTACGCCAGCTCGTGCAGAATCTCGGGTCTTGTCGACCAAATCGTGCCGCGATCGCGCTTTTGATTCCAGTGCACGAGCGCTCCGCCGTTGTAGTACCAAATCCATTTTTCGCCTGAAGCGGGATCCTGGTAGACCGTGCAGCGGGAGTTGATCCAATTCGTTGTCAGATGCGGCAGCTCGGTGGGTGGAGTTTCCCCGCGGCATTCCAGCTCGATTTGCACTTTGTTAGAGCCGTCCTCGCTTAGGGTCTTGCGGGAAAAAAAACGGAAATCGCGTTCCAATTCCGTGAGCAAGTCCATATCGTCGCTGCGGACGATAGCGCGGACTCCGTAAAAATCGAATTGACGAGATTCCATGGATGCTCTTGTTTAGCCTGCTACCCGGATTCTGGCAAATCGCCGTAATCTCATTTAGCCTGCCTCTTATGGACGCTAACTACCCCTATTATCTTGCGAATAAACCCGTTTTTGCCAATTCCGATTTAGAGGTTACCGACAAGTTTTCGGGGAAGGTGGCGACCCGGGTGGCGCAAGCAGATGAGAAAGCCATCTTAGCCGCAATCGAGGCGGCGGTGGCGGCACAGGAGCCGATGAATAAGATGCCGGCTTTTGAGCGCAAGCAGGTGCTGCTCCATTGCGTCTCCCGGTTTACCGAAATGAAAGAAGAATTGGCTTTGGCGTTGTGTGTGGAAGCCGGCAAGCCGATCAAAGACAGCCGGGTGGAAGTGACGCGGCTGATCGAGACCTTCCAAATTGCGGCCGAAGAAGCCGTGCGTTTCGGTGGGGAGACCTTGCCGCTGGAGATTTCAGCGCGGGCAAAGGGTTATCAGGGATTCACTAAGCGCGTGCCGATAGGCCCATGCTCTTTTATTTCGCCGTTTAATTTTCCGCTGAATTTAGCCGCTCACAAAATCGCGCCGGCTATTGCAGTGGGATGCCCCTTTGTATTGAAACCAGCCAGCCTCACCCCAGTGGGCGCATTAATCATTGGCAAAGTGCTAGCGGAAACCAAATTACCACCCGGCGCATTCTCGATCCTGCCGTGCCACCGCGAGGGCGCCGAACTTTTCACCACCGACGAACGCTTCAAACTTTTAAGCTTCACCGGCTCTCCAGATGTGGGCTGGGCTCTAAAGGCAAAAGCGGGCAAGAAGAAAGTAGTCTTAGAATTAGGCGGCAACGCTGGCTGCATCGTCGAACCTGATGCCGATTTAGAAGATGCAGTGGCCCGCAACATCACCGGCGCTTTCTATCAATCAGGACAAAGCTGTATCAGCGTACAAAGAATCTTCGTCCACGAGAAAATCTACTCCGATTTTAAAAAACTGTTTTGTGCAAAAGTAGAAAAACTCGAAGCCGGCGATCCGCGCAAAGAAACCACTTTCATCGGCCCAATGATTTCTGACAAAGAAGCCCAACGAGTGGAGCAATGGATCGCGGAAGCAAAGAACGAGGGAGCGGTGGAACTAGTCGGCGGCGCGCGAAAGGGATTGATGGTCCCAGCAACGGTATTAGAAAACGTCCCGCACTCCACAAAAATCTGCAAAGAAGAAGCCTTTGGCCCCGTTGTC